>DAOVFD010000017.1 GCA_030668565.1 Microcaldota archaeon | reverse complement strand
TTCAAGGAGAAGAGCGTCAAAGCGCGTGAAAGGATAAAACTCGAGATAACAGTACTTAAGAACCTGCTTGTGTCCAGGAAGAAAGGGCTCACCCGGAAAGTGGAGGCAAAGACCAAAAAGAAGAAAGGAAAGGAAGAGGCGGTTGCGCACGCACAGCTGTTTGAAACGATTGTTTCAACGCAGAAAACAGAACTTGCCCAGACCAAGGACTCAATCATCAATTCATACAAGGGAAAGATAGATAACCTGAAGAAGAAGTTTTATGATGATGTCGGTGTTACTGAAGACCCTGATAAAAAGAAGAAACTGTATGACTCGCTGGTTTTTGCACTCACAAAACTGAATGAGGAGCTCCCCGCGGTTGTTGACAAATACAGGGTGTATACCAAGAAGAAGCACCTTACTGAAATGGAAAACATAACCCGCAGTGTAGGTTCAAAGGAAAAGGAGGTTTTGAAGAGGATAGAGGAACAGATAGATGTCATAGAGGCAGAGTATAATTCTGAATTCGATATCGTAAAGGACATCCTTTCAAAAGATATGGACAACATAATAAGAACCGCATCCAGGGAAGTTTTCGAAGAGAAGGCGGAAGAAGAGCGGACAATAACCGAAAAAGAGGAGGAGAATGCCGATCGTCTTCTTAAGGAGATAAACGAACTTGATGAGGGGACGCTGCTCTATTATCTTCATTCCAGGGATTCCGATTATTACAAAAAGTATGAAAGAAAACATCTTTCAAAAGCCGAAGCCATCTCCAGAGCCAAGGTTCTTATGGCGAAGGAGAAAGGTTTAAATGATGAATTAATCAGAAAGTACTTCGGCAATTCGGAGGGCTAAATTTATGGTTGCAAAAAAAGAAAAGCGTGGATTGTTTTACTCGTTTGCGGAGGTTCTTCTCCCCCGTTTTCCACAACTGAAAAAGAAACTCAAATATGCCGGGATGGAAAAGACACCAGTCAAGTTTCTTGAAACTGTCGTAAAATCAACGGTGTTGCTGTCGTTTGCGCTCATACTGCTTTCAGCCATTTTCCTGTATTACATGGACCTCTCGCTTCTGATTGAGATTCCCGTTGCAATCCTGATTGTTTTGATTGTTTTCAACTATTTTATGCTCTATCCCCATGCGAGGGCGGTGAAAAGGAAAAAAGAGCTCGATTACGAGATAGTTTTCGCAGGAAGGCATATCGTAATTGCGTTGAAGTCAGGTATGCCGCTTTTCGATACCTTTGTGGGAACTTCCAGCGGATATGGCGAAGTGAGCGTTGAGTTCAAGAAGATAGTCGATAAGATAATACTTGGTGTGCCGACAACCCAGGCAATCAGGGAAGTGGCACAGGACAACCCGTCCAAATATTTCGTAAGGTTTACGATGCAGGTCGCCAATTCCGTCGCAAGCGGTGCGGACGTGGGTGGTTCTCTTGAGGCGGTTCTTGACCAGATATCAAAGGAGCAGATGATAAAACTCAGGGAATACAGCCAGAAGCTTACTCCTTTCGTCATGTTCTACATGCTGTTCGGAATAATAGTTCCATCAATAGGCGTAGTGTTTGCAACAGCGCTTCTGTCGGTTATAAGGCCGGGCAGTTTCGGATTCACATCAGCAATCCTGATTCCGGTGTTTTTCCTGATAGCGATACTGCAGTTCCTGTTCCTTGGCCTGATAGAGAATTCAAGACCGAGGTATCTCATATAGGTGATAATCATGGCCGAAACAATATTTGAAAGAGTCGGACGTCTTCTCTTTACCAGAAAAAGAATGAGGGCACTCGAAAAGGAGCTGAACAGTGCAGGAATAGATACGCCCGCAGATGCTTTTGCAGGTTACGTAATCCTTAACGTTTTTGTTCTTTCATTCTTCATCTCACTGTTTCTTATGGTTTTCCAGCCAACCGCGCAGCCAATCCAGGATATAATCTCGGGATTCGTTGAACTTCCGATGGCTGCGATATGGGCGGTCTTCTTCATCATTCTCCTGTTTTTCCTTTACTTCCTTGCGTTCATCCTCCTGTCGGCATACGTTGTAACAATGGTCGAGGACAGAAGGGACAAGCTTGAAGCGGTTCTTCCTGATTTCCTCATGCTGGTATCGTCGAATATCAAGGCGGGTATGACCCTTGACCAGGCGATGTGGTATGCTGCAAAGCCTGAATTCGGCCTTCTTTCGAAGGAGGTAAGGTCGGTGATAAAGGGGGCTTTCAGCGGTGAATCACTTGAGGATGCTCTTGACCATCTTGGCAAAAGGTTCGATTCAAGGGTTTTCAGCAGGACTCTCTTGCTGCTCAAGCAGGCTACTGCAACAGGGGGTGAGCTTACGGCCGTTCTTGAAAGGACAGCCGAAGATGTCAGGGAGACAATAATAATGAAGAAGGAGAGAGCGGCATCCCTTGTAATGTATGAGATATTCGTGCTTTTCGCAGCCATTGTCGGAACACCCTTCCTGTTCGCTGTGGCAGCAAGGCTTGTTGAGGTGTTTGAAAAGATATCTCCCCAGCTTCCTACAGGAATTGGCGCAGGCGGAATGCTCGGTCCTCTTGGAGCGGCCAGTTTCGGGAATCCGATAATAACATCAACAGAATTCGTATACTTCACATTGCCGATAATTTTCATCACTTCCCTTATTTCCTCGTTCATAATAAGCGCAATAAGGACGGGTTCAAGAGTTCAGGGAATGAAATACTTCCCGTTCGTCCTCGGACTTTCATATCTGGTTTACTGGGTTGTAACGGAATTCCTTTCATCATTCTTCGCAACATTTTCATGAGGTGAATTTCAAATGTTTGGAAAAAACAGAAAAGGACAGGCAGCGATGGAATACCTGATGACTTACGGATGGGCAATGCTTGTTATCGTAATAGTACTTGCATTCCTGATGTATTATCTGGGCTCCCTCAAGCCTCCAGAAACCTGCTCGTTCTTTGAGCCGGGATTCAGCTGTGATGTCAAGAAGCCGGTAATGGTCTCTGAATCAGATACAAACAATGTTTACGTGATATTCAGGCTTGACAACCAGCAGGGACAGGCAGTGGATATCCACGGAGTGCTCTGCACCACGAAACCAAGGGGAGACATACGCAGGGATGAGGCATATGATGTAACCGGCCTCAGAATGGTTTCAGGTTCAAGCCATGAATTCAATGCAACCAAAAGGGAAGATAGGATTTACTGCCTTGATGACGATGGCGAGAGGGTTATTCTCGGACCTAATGCAGACTTCAGGGGAAGCCTGGTAATAGTTTACAACTATGTAAATGAAGTAACCGGTGCCCCTAAGAGAATGGCCACTGCTACTCTCACAGGTACGGTTCTTGAAGAGTAATCTTTTCTTTTTTTTATTTTCTTCTTTTATGTGATGCTTATGAAAGAAATCAAAGCAAGACCCGTTTCCAAAGGCAGGGGAACAGGCGAAGTGATTTTGAGCAGAGAATCGTTTTCCTTTTTGGGCGGAGTCGACCCTGAGACCGGGATTGTTATTGAGAAAGGCCATGAGCTTGAGGGGAAATCCGTTGCCGGCAAAATAATGATATTCCCGCATGGAAAAGGCTCGACAGTGGGTTCCTATGTAATGCTCGGTCTTGCAAAGAATGGAAAAGCGCCTGCAGCGATAGTAAATCTGGAGGCAGAGCCGATAATTGTTGTGGGTGCAATTCTCTCAAAAATCCCAATGGTTGACAAACCGGAAGAAGATATATTCAAGTTGCTGAAGGACGGTATGAAGGTAGAAGTGGACGGGGATAAGGGAGTTATCAGGTATTAAAATAGTCTATCTGGTTTTACTCGCAACTATTTTTCTCAGTTTGCGAATGATTGCAGTTACCTTCCCTTCATTTCTTTCCATAAAGTCGGCCCCTGTAAAAATACCTCTATAATCTAGATTATTCCTTATCTTTCTGAGTTTGTCTATAATTTCCATCTCATGATTTGAAAACTCTGACGAATAAAATTTCTTCACAAAGCTAATCAAACAGACGTGCGAGTATGATTTGAATCCTTCCAATGAAAGAAGCGCGGTCATAAGCTCCTTGATTACCTCGTAATAGGCCTCTGCCAAAAGAGCGGGGAATTTCTTTTTGTCAATATTCTCCGCGACTTCCAGCCGGGCATTACAAAGTTTCAGGAGCGCCTTTGCCGTTTCCTTGTTTTTAGGTGCATGCGTCACATCTATCTCAAGACATTCTTCCCATTCCATTAAACCACTTTTAAATATCCTCTCAATACTATGCCGTTTGTCAGGTTGTTTATTAATTCTGCAGGAAGCTTGTTCATCCTGCTTTCGAATAGAATATTTATCTTCCTGCCGAGTTTTTTTTCAAAATGTGCTAATTCAAGCTTGCTTTCTTCCCCTTGTACGAATATATCAATGTCACTCTTTTCTGCATCTTCCCCTCTTGAAGCAGAACCGAAGAGCACTATACAATCAGGATAATTTTTTTCTAACTCTGCAGCCAGGCCGCTTTCTTCTATGGCAAGCCTCAAATGGTTGATTTTGAGAATCTTAAACTCAACGCTTTCTCTGTTCGCAATGAAATAGGGAAAAACAGTTCCCCTCTCTTTTCTGACTAATCCTTCTTCAGCGAAAGTTTCGACATATTTTTTAACTGAGGGCAAGCCTATCTTTGTGAGCTTGCTTATCTCTCTTAACTGAAAGGGTTTGATGGGCCTTTCGAAAAACAGTGCAAGTATCCTTTCTCTGTTACTTTTTTGTATCATATGTTACAAATTTATATCAAAAGATATAAAAAGGTATCATTTTCAGTCAGACTATTGGCAATCGAATCGTAAAACAACGCTACAGCCAGTATTATCGTCAGAAACAACAGAACGAAAAGGAACCTGTCCGGATTCGGTTCTTTTATTTTGGCCAGTTTCTCCTGTTTTCTTTTTTCCTTGATTACGTATACAAGTCCCATAAACCTACAATTAGACAGCATCTAATATTTATTTCTTACTCCAAAACCCTTCTTGTTTTCAGGTGAATGGTGGAATTGAATTTCCTTTTCATGAAACTCTTCAATGCCTTGATCCTTTCGCCGTTTCTTCCGATTGCTATTCCCCTGTCAGCTTCATTTACAAATACAACCAGTGCAGTCTCATTCATTACCTGCCTTGTTTCAACGTCAAGAATCCTTACGTTGTTGAAGAAGTTCCTTACGAATATTTCAGGCTCATCACTGTTGGCAACCACCACCACTTTCTTCCTGAATGTCTTCTTAAGCTTCTCCATGTTTGCACCTTTCTTTCCAATCGCCTTGCCAAGCTGATATGGGTCCACGACAAAAACAAGAAGCTCATCGCTCTCATTGTAGTCCGAAGGCATCACTCTTGTGATTTTTCCAAAAATAGAGAAAAGGCCCAATCCCTTTTCAGTAAGCTCGATTCCCCTCATTTAACCATCGTCTTTGCAAGTTTCATTATGTTGGAGTTGCCTTCTTCATATACGGAAAGAACCGAAACAGGGAATGGTTTTCCGCATACTGCACCAAGCTGCATGGTGGTTCCCTTGAACTCTATAACCGGCACTTTTATGCCCTCCGCATGCTTTGCCACAGAATCCCTGATTTTTCCGGGAGTGTTATCTGCAACAACGAAAAGTTTTGCCTTTGTTTTCGAACCTTTTCTTGCACCGAAGTCAACCTTTCCGCTCTCAACAGTAAGCCTGATTGCGCTTATGATGGGGTCTTCTTTCTCCTTGGTTGTTTTTCTTCTTCTGACTACTTTCTTTTTCTTCTTTACTTTCTTTTCCTCCTTTGCTTCCTCTTCAGCCATTTGAAATCACCCATCTATTTTGTCCTTTTCATCAGCAGCTTTATCTTTCCGGTTCCCACCGGAACTGTCTGACCGACAATTATATTCTCGGTTACGCCCACAAGGTGTTCCTCTTCCGCGATGGAACTCGCATTAATCAGGTGCTTTACCGTTTCCTCGAAGGCCGCCCTTCCGAGCACACCTGTCTTCTGTCCGCTCAGGCCGTGCCTGCCGATTGATTTGATATCTCCCGAATGCGTCATCGCATCTGAAATAAGCGTAATATGCCTGATATCAACGTAAAGCCTCTGCATGTTCATGACATCGTTTATCTCTTTTTTTATGGCATTTCTTGCTGCTTCTATTCCATAAATCCGTTCTATCTCCTTTACATTGTTGGTATAAACTCTTGACGGGTCAACTGCAGGATGCTCTGATGCACCGATGATGTTGAAACCGCTGGCCCTGATGAAATATTCCCCTTTTTCATCCCTGATTACAACCGCCCTGTGGATTCCCTTTACGCCTTTGACTATTGCGTTTTTCATCTTGTTTGCAAGTTTTCTTACGAATTTGGCGGTAATCCTCTTTTTCTCCCCCTTCTTCCCTTTCAAGGGTTTTGGTTTCAGGAGCATCTTACTGCCCGACACCCTGATATCTGTTGAGAATTCCTCAATCACTTTCTTAAGCATGTTGAAAGTCACGCCAAGGACCTTTCCGTCTTTCTCTGAATATTTTATTCTTATTGCAAGGTTCTCCAGGTCATCGTTCACGCTTGCAACATCCGAGATGAATACACTTCCAAGTTCTTTTGCAACCTTTTCCGCTTCCGCCTGGCTTCTGTATGACTTTTTCAGGTAAATGTCTATAATCGGCTTTTTCGGTTCCTTTTTGGCATCTACTATCTCTATCAGCCTTGGCAGACCGGTGGGTACGTGCTCTGCAACACCTGCGTAGTGGAACGTACGCATCGTCATCTGAGTTCCGGGCTCACCTATGCTCTGTGCGCATATCACCCCGACAGCCTCATACGGAGCTATACTGTTTTTTGTTTTCTTCATGTTTCAAAACCTCTTTATGCGGTATCAATATCATCCTGTTTGGCGCCTTCCACGGCTTCAACCTCGGACGCTACCATCGGGTCCTTGCCATCCCCTCCGTAAACGAACTGAACAATACTCATGTCAGCATTTCTCACAGTAAGGTCATTGTAGACGACAAGGTCCTGAAGGGCGTTTATGAGCCTTCTCTGCATGTAGCCTGAACGGGCCGTTCTTATAGCAGTGTTTACAAGAGCTTCCCTGCCTCCCATCGAGTGGGCCAGGAACTCATATATCTTGAGACCCTCCTTGAAGGAGGAGTATACGAACCCCCTTTCCTTACCGGTGAGCGAACCTTTCTTGAAATACGGAAGCAGTCTTCGTTTGTAGCCCCTGCTGGGTCTCTTGCTTCTTACCGTCTGCTGGGCAACAACAGCACACATCTGGATGGCATTGAGCAGGCTTCCCCTCGCACCTATCTTTGCCATGATAATGGACGGGTTGGAAATTGTTAAATCCTCCTCAACGATTTTTCCCGCGTGGTTCCTTGTTTCGCTCGTTATCTGGACGATAAGCGCCTCCAGCGTTTCCTTTAGCGTCATTCCCGGTGCCCTGTCAAGGGATTTGTTTTTATACTGCATCACGAGGTTGTCTATCTCCCTGTCCATCTTGTCAAGAGTGTCTTTTATCTTTTTATCAGCCCTTTCCGAAAGATTATAGTCCTTCAGTGAAACACTCAGACCATGGATTGATATCGCTTCAAGGGCCATCCTGGTAGAACCATCAAGAAATTCCTTTGTAAATTCAGGTCCGTAATTGATGAATATCTTTTCAAGGACGTCTCCCTCCATGCTCTTGCTTTCCAGCTCACCCCTGACCAGTTTTCCTGAGCGGATTACCACGTCTCCCCCCAGTTTTGTATCTGCAACTTTCACGCTTAAATCCGAAGGAAGCAGTTGGGAGAAGAGCAATTTGCCCGAATACATCCCCTTCTTTCTGTCAGGTGCCGGAAGCTTTGTTATCCCAACGAGATAAAGCAGATTTGAAGCATCGGCCTTTGTGAACTCCATATCATCGTGGGTCAGGAAATAAAGTCCTGAAACATGGTCTTCCTGCGGCTTGATTATCGCATGGCCGTGTCTTGGCGAAAGAATCTGTTTCTCGACTTTCATAAGATACCTCGCCTCTGCCTGGGCCTCTTCTGTCTGCATTATGTGCAGGTTCATCTCATCCCCGTCGAAATCAGCGTTATACGGGGGACAGTCAAGCGGATTCAGCCTGAATGTCTTTCCGGGCAGCACCCTCACAGTATGCCCCATCATTGATACCCTGTGCAACGAGGGCTGCCTGTTGAATAGTGATATGTCACCGTCGATAATCTGCCTCTCCACAGTCCAGCCGACCTTGAGGTTTTCCACTACCTCTTTCCTTAGCTCAGGGTCATCCACTGCCCTTATCTTTTTTCCGTCAGCCCTTATGATATATGTTGCTCTTGGATAACTGTCTGAGAGTATGTACTTCTTGAGCTCATTAACATTCCATTCAGTAACCGCGACAGGTATTGTGAGCTCCTCTGCCATCCTCTGCGGAACCCCTATCTCATCCATGCCTATCCTCGGGTCAGGGGATATTACCGTTCTTGCAGAAAAATTCACTCTCTTTCCTGACAGATTATACCTGAATCTTCCCTCTTTTCCCTTGAGTCTTTGCGTAAGCGTTTTAAGCGGCCTTCCGCTCCTGTGCCTTGCAGGCGGTATATTCGCGGTTTCGTTATCGAAATATGTGGTAACGTGGTACTGTAGAAGCTCCCACAAGTCCTCGATAATAAGCTGGGGGGCTCCTGCATTGATGTTGGCCTCCAGCTTCTGGTTTATACGTATTATGTCCACGAGCTTGTGCGTCAGGTCATCCTCGCTTCTTTCTCCTGTTTCCAGGGTAATCGAGGGCCTTACGCTGACTGGCGGGACGGGTAATGCGGTAAGTATCATCCACTCCGGCCTTGAATACAACGGGTCGAACCCAAGCTCTCTTAAATCCTCGTCGTTTATTGATGCCAGCCATTCCCTTATTTCAGTGGGCAGAATGTTCTCTCCGTTCCTCAGGAATCCTGTCGGTTTGAGTATCTTTATCTCAGGAAGTTCTTCCCCGCAGTGGGTGCAGTACTTTCCTGTGGTTTTTTCCTTTTCTTTTGGTTTTTGGTCTTTATTCTCCTCTTTGGGTTTTTCCTCTACTTCCTCAAGCAGGGAGGGTATTTCGCTTTCCTCTTCCTTCTTTTTCTCTGCTATCTTGGGTTTGGTTGTGCTCGGCTTGCCCACAACCCTGCTGCACTTCGGGCATGTTGCTTTCAAAATGGCATAAATTTTCTTTATGAATCCGATGTGCATTACCGGCCTTACAAGTTCTATGTGTCCGAAGTGACCGGGGCATTCCGTAACCCGCCCCCCACAAGTCTTGCATCTCAGACCCGGGTCCACGACACCAAGGCGCGTATCAACAAGCCCTCCGTCTATTGGATAACCGTCGTCATCATAGGTGTCTGGCACTATTATTTTTGCAGCAGACATCCTCCTTATCATTTCAGGTGAGAAAACCGAAAATTTTATCCGGTTTAAAACATGCTGGACCTCCATATTCTTGCCTCCTATCCACCCTTCTTCCCCAGCAACAGCCTCGGGAAGATATAAAGAGATTTAATCTCGTCAAGCAATAACTTGAACGCATAGCTTATTTCAACGGACTGGACGTTCTCGCTGCCGCATACCGGGCAGAGGTTCCTGTTTCTGGCATAATCGTGTGTTGCGGTTGAACCGCATTCGCTGCATACGAGCTGCACAGTCTTGTCGCTCTCCTCGAGCAGCCTTTCCTTTATGAGCATGCTGGCACCATAACCGATAAGACAGTCACGTTCCATCTCTCCGAACCTGAGACCTCCTTCTCTTGCTCTTCCTTCAGTAGGCTGGTGGGTCAGCAGCTGAACCGGACCCCTGCTTCTTACGTGCATCTTGTTGGATACCAGGTGATGGAGTCTCTGGTAGTAGATTACCCCCACAAATATCTTGACCTTTATTGCTTTTCCTGTCACACCGTCATAAAGGACTTCCTCCCCATACTCGTCGAATCCTGCCTTTTCAAGAAGTTCCCTGTACTGCTCTTCGGTATCTCCTGAGAATGCTGTTCCGTTGTTTAATTTGCCGCCGATTGCCCCTGCTTTTCCCCCAAGCATCTCGAGAAGGTGTCCTGCCGTCATTCTGCTGGGAATGGCATGCGGATTAACTATGAGGTCGGGCACTACGCCGCATTCTGTAAATGGCATGTTCTCATGCGGTACAAGAAGCCCTATTACGCCTTTCTGCCCATGTCTTGACGCAAGCTTGTCTCCCACCTCGGGGGTCTTGACAGACCTTATTCTTGCCTTTACAAGCCTGTTTCCGCTTGGCCCTTCGGTTATAAGTACTGAGTCAACCTTTCCCAACTCACCTGATTTAAGCGGAAGAGAGCTCTCCCTCTTCTTCTCCTCAATAGCTCCGAATACAGAAATTTCCTCAAGGAATCTCGGAGGTGAGGTTTTACCTACAAGGACATCCCTTCCTTTCACAGCGCTTTCAGGAATCACTATTCCGTCCTCATCAAGATGGGAATATGCTTCCTCGCCCCTGAAACCCACAACCTCAGGAGTGGGCAGCTCGATTGAGTCTTTCTGTCCTCCGGGATAAAGCCTCTCTTCTGTTTCGTAGGTCTTGAACATTACAACCCTGAACAGGCCCCTGTCAACTGCAGAGCGGTTCACGACAATTGCATCCGCCATGTTATACCCGTGATGGCTCATCAATGCAACAACACAGTTCTGCCCTGCAGATTTCTCCTTCAGGTTAAGTGCCTTGTAAACCGATGTGCTTACCACCGGCTGCTGGGGGTAGTACATTGCATAGGCCCTTGTGTCATATCTTGTTCCGAAATTGGTCGCATAAATTCCCAATGACTGCTTTGCCATAGCGCATGCCATCGTAATCCTCGGGGATGAATTATGCTCGGGATAGGGAAGTACTGAGGCAACGACACCGAAGATGTTCGAAGGGTCTACCTCGAGATGGGTGTGCTCATCCGTTATATCCTCCTGCCTGGAAGCTATAAGTGTGTTCTCCTCCTCCTGCGCATCGAGGTATTCTATTATGCCCATCTTTACAAGATGCTGCCATCCCAGTTCGTTGTTTTTCACTCTTTTCACTATCTCGGGCGTGAACCTTATTTTTCCGTTTTCGATTACAAGATAGGGTCTCCTTACCCTTCCCCTGTCAGAGATAAGGTGGAGTTCGTTTACCCTGCTATTGTAGAAGATGTTCACCTGGTAGTTCAGTTCATTCATTCTCCTTCTTTCCCTGAGCCTGTTCGCAAGGCTCTTTCCGTCAGGATGATATCCCACGAACTTTCCGTTCAGGTAAACCGCGGTTTTTCCTTCCTTTGGTTTTGATTTCTTTGTCATGAGCATCACCTATTTTCCTTGACATCGTAGGACTTGAGGACGCGCATCACATCCTCCTCCTCCACTCCTGTAGATACCTCTGCCATTATGGCCAGGTTCTTTACAAGCGAACAGCTCGGTCCTTCCGGAGTCTCATTCGGGCAAAGCTTTCCGATATGGGTTCCGTGAAGGTCTCTTGCCTTGAAGTGCGGGTGCTTTTTACTCAGGGGTGAAATGACCCTCCTGAGGTGCGATACTGTGGAAAGATAGCTTACCCTGTCAAGAAGCTGGGAGACACCTGTCTGGCCCGCAATCCAGTTTCCCGTCGCCATGGCATATCTTACCCTGTCAGCCAAGGCATCCTGTCTGACCAGCGTATGAACCTGAAGTCTCCTCCCTCTCGCGTCTGCTCTCGATGCCTGGTATATCAAATCCTTTATGAGGAACTGGAAGGCGTATCTGAACAATTCGTTCATCAGGTCTCCCGCCAGCTTTATCCTCTTGTTCGCATAGTGGTCTTTGTCGTCGGGAACAACCTGTTTGTTTGCCACCTTGGTTGCCCTCCCGGCCATCCTGATAAGGAATCTTGCCTTTTCCATCCTTTTGGTTTTATCCACCCCGACATGGGGCAGAAGATAGTTGTCTATGAGATTCTCCATTCTCGTAAGCCTGAATTCCGGAGGCTGTCCTGGGGAAAGCTTCCTGCTCAAGGTATCAATAGCCTCATCCTTTGTCTTTGAAGGCGCCTCTTCCAGGTTTAGTACGATGTCATTTCTTATTGCAGTATCATCTGAAAACATATCTTTAATTTCCCTGTCGGTCCCAAGACCCAGAACCCTGAGCATTTGTATCAGTGATATTTTCGGAGGAGTTGAAGGGAACTCAACAGTGAAAAGACCATCTGCATTCCTTTCCACGACACATCTCGCCCTGAATCCGAAGTGAGTGGAGAATATCTTGGAGACCACTCCAGTCCTTTCCTTTGTTACCATGAGCTTGTTTGGTACGAGGTCCTCTATGCTCACCAGCACCCTCTCCGAACCGTTGATTATGAAATATCCGCCGGGGTCGTCAGGGTCCTCCCGGTTCTCTATGAGTTCATTTCTGCCCATTCCCGCAAGATAACAGAGCTTTGATTTTACCATAACCGGTATTTCACCTATGAATACATCGGAATAAACAGGTCTTTCTATGCCATTGAATAGCGGGACTATCTCCAGGAAAACGGGTGCCGAATAGGTAATATTCCTGTTTCTTGCCTCCTCCGGCATAATGTGCCTGTATCCTCCACGCACCTCGTAATATCTCGGTTGTTCTATCCTGATTTTTCCCAGCTTCATCTCGAATCCTTCCACATTGGTCTTGACATCCCCCATTCTGGTTATCACTCCCTGCATTCCGGTTTCAAGAAACCTGTTGTAGGACCGCAGTTGCTGATTAACCAGACTATTACTTCTGAAATATGCGTTTACGAGCGTATCAATCATTTTAAGACCTCCTAATAAAAAGGATTATTTGAGTGCAACCGCCCTGTAGGTGATGTATTTTCCAGTGCCGTCATCTCTTTCGATTTTTATTACATCCCCCGGTTTTGCCTCAAGCGCAACGACTACAGGGTCGTTTTTTTTGTAAAACCGCCAGTTTTCCCTGTGTATGCCGAATTTTTTAATTGTTCGTTTGTTTTGCGGGTGGGGTAAAATTGGCCAGTGTGGGCGAAGCTGAGTCGTAAG
>DAOVFD010000067.1 GCA_030668565.1 Microcaldota archaeon | reverse complement strand
CATTGTATCTTAGCAATCTCATCGGCTCATTTCACAGAATATTCATCAATACGGTTTGTGCAGTATCATTCAGTGTATGGGCTATTGCAAGCTTGTCCACCCCAAGTTCTTTCGCATGTTTATTCAACAAATAACGTTTTACAACCCCGCATTCGCTGCATGGATTTTTTGTTTTGGTTTTTTCAACAAGCTCGTCAAGCGTATAGCCTATATCTTCCTTCAAGGCAAAAACATGGTGCGGAATCTTCAATTTCTTACACTCGCTTCCCGCAATCTCCAATATTCTGGTATTATAATCGCATCTTATTCCCAGATCAATCGTAATTGCAATTAATTTGAATGGCAGTTTTGATTTAAGCTTGTGAAGCATGTATAACAGAGTTGTGCTGTCTTTTCCTCCTGATAAACCAAGCGCAACAACATCACCTTTCCTAATCATCCTGAACTCACGGATAGCATCAAGAAAACGCTTCTCAACATGCCTGTTGAAATGCCTCCTGCACATGTATTTGTTTGCATATGAAAGGTAAATCACAGCATTACCACTGCAACTTGAGCATTTCTTGTTCAGATTTGTATCTATGCCTAAATCTGTTTCACATGTTCGCTTCTTAACCATCAAAGAAGATTAGTGGGAAAAAGAATAAAAGGAATTGTAAATCAAAGTTTTGCAAGTATATCAAGCATCTCCCGATCTTTACGCAGCAATCTCATAATTAGCTTTACAACTTCTGATTTTGGCACTTTCAGTTCTTCGACTGTTCCGTCTTTATGTAATTTGTATCTTTTGAGATATTCCATTACTCCACCTTTGCTAATTTATTATATACGATATCAACTAAACCATTTAAGGTAATGTCTCCGTTTGCAACCTTCAGAGACATATAGACTATTCCATTGGGTGGCATATCCAATCGATAATTGTTCAACGCCAGAAAATACTTCATCGCTTCTGCTGCCGTTCTTTTATTTCCGTCGGAAAATGGATGCAAAGAGATTATATTGAACCAGACGCTCGCAGCAGCTTTTGCCATGTTTCTTCTTTCATCTTCGACCAAACGTAATGATTTTAATCTCGAAATTAAGAATTTAATATTGCCAACGTTTGCAACACTATGACCAAGTTTTTTATTTATGAGTATTATCTCGTCTTCACTTGGAATTATCATAGAATAAGTTCTGAAGAAACACTTTTAAATCCGGTGCTCTTACGTGCAAGTCAGCCAAGGAATTCTTCCGGTGCATCATCCTCTTCAAGCATCCTTTTCCATGCTTCATCAGTAAGTCTTTCATCCATTGGAACCTTGAACTCGTAGTAAGTAAACGCAGGACCTATTGCTATGAATTCCTGACCTCCATAGCTGCACAATGCATAAACCTTGTCAACGTATCCCACGCCTTCCTCAACAACCTGCTTGGTGTTTGACTCTGTGAAAACATCCGCAACCATGATGGTTGTTGAATGCTCGTCCCCGGTTATATAATCTATCTTGGAACCAAAACCGTTTATGAAATCCACATCATCCTCACTAAGAGATTCTCCGTTTACCTCTTTATTCGAAATCTCAACCAGTTCAAGCGAAACGTTCTCCATATAATCCATCCTCTCAAGTATTCTGCTCATATTTTCAGAATCCCAGTTATAACTTCCAAAAATTTCCCTTGTCCGCCCTGAGAGTGTTGCAAGCCTTGAGTAAAGTTCAGGGTAGGGTTCAACATAGCCGACATCTGAAGGTTCTTGAGGCAGGATAGGGGCACTCGTAACAAACATGCTGTAAGGCTGCTTTACATACAATATAGTATCATGTTTAAGCTCTGACCACGAAGCAAGTGAGGTCCTGAGCATCTTCTTGTTCCATGCTTCGCCGGAAGTAAAAGATATTCCCTCAATGCTGTTATTTTCAGAGATAGATTCAAGTGTATAAAGCCAGTAAGTATAGATATTCTCCTCTTTATGCTCAGAAAGATAATCCCCCATCTGGCTTCTTACACCGACAGCATACCCGTCATATCCTTCATATTCGGTATCCCCGACATCAACAAGCATCCGGGAAGCGGTATCCGAACCAAGTGAAGCTGCAACATCCAATCCGCGGGCAAAACATCTTTTAGGTCCGAGCTGGGTAACACACATCGTAAACGGCTCATCGCTTCCGGTATAATCAAGCAAAGTAAGATTTTCCATCGTAAGTGCATCGATTGTAAATCTCTGTCCCATAAATCTCATGCCAATGCTTGCGTTCATACATTCCTCGTATGCACCCTCTTTTGTATCACCTGGCTCAACCATACATGCTGTCAAATCACCGGCGTATTGCGGGTCATCAGGCGGCATAATACCTGAATAAATAGCTGGTTTTTCAAGCTGTGCAAGGGCAGCTCTGAGGACATCGTATTTTGCAAGCATATCTTCATCTGTTTCAACATTGTTATCATCCAGTATTTCCTTGTACTGTAATGGGGTGATATCATCGGAATATCCAATAAGATAAGAAGTTATTTCATATATCTTTTCCCATGTTTCAAACGAACCGGTATCCTCCATGTCCTTTGCTATCAAAAATGCCGCTTTTGTCTGTATATCTGTTTCATGCTCGTTAACTATGCCCTCGTTCTGCAGGAAGGTAAGCCTGCCGTACCACATCATTCCCTTGAAGTACTTTTTCAAGGTCTCGCTCTTTGTATAGTGCCCTCTTGGCTGGTACTGGCTGTAATCCTCCTTGTAATGGAAAATAGAAGAATCCTGGAAACCCTCTTTTGCCTCTATCTTTTCAATCTCGCTGTCTATAAGGTTTGAAATCTCCTCGGGTGCATCCGGTTCCTCTCCAAGAAGGGTCAGTGCAACTCCGAAATAAGCGGCTTCAAGTTTTGCAGCTTCTTTCAAATCCCCGCTTTCAGTATTGTATCTTTCTTTTGCCTTTTCAAAAAGCGAGCTCGTTATATCCTTGAGTTCGGGATAGAATTCCAGTTCCTCAACAGTCATCAACGCTTCATCAAAAAGAACATGGTATGCATGGAGAGTTGAATCAGTGGTTACAAGTATCGGTTGTCCGGAATCACTTAAATCATAATAAACTTCGGCCATATCGTCTTCGTAAGTGCGAACAATCACGAATCCGTTTTCCCTTACAAGGTCATCAATATCTCCTGTCGCGTAATCCAGAACAACAATATCCTCTGTCGGGAAGGTAGCCCCTGTAAAATTGACGGCTTCGTAAGTTGCACAATCCTGAGGACAGTTTTCAGGTGTTTCAGCACATGGGCAGCCCACTGCCATGCAAACAATTTCCTGGCAAATTCCATCCCCACACATATCAACGCAGATTGGCTCTTCCTCCTCTATACAAAATACCTGCATCGGATATGATTCTGCAATGTTGCACATTCCTGAAGAACATCTTTCACACGGGTCTGCACCGATATAACAGATTGGAGCATCCTCATCCTCAAATGAGTAGCATTCGTATCCTCCCGGGCATGGAGTAGTCGCATCGCAGTATTTTGTTTCAGGACATGCTTCAAACTCACAATCAGGAGGAACCCTTCCAACATAGCTTCCATCAGGACAAAGTTTCGCCTCCATTGTACATTGTGAAACGGGTGGCCTTGGCCATTCTATGCATCCCATAGCAAGAAGCATTCCAAACAACAAAACTCCGATGATTATTTTTTTCATATAACCGACCTCTTTTTCCTGCCCCTTACGAACATCAGCAAAGCCATTCCCATTATGGCAACTCCGGCTATCCCAAGCACTAATGGCATATAATCAGCATAGCCATAACCTACTTCCGCGATTTCTCCCTCCTCGACTTCTTCCGGTGGTGGAGCTGAAGTGGTTTCTATATCATTCCCGGCATCATACGCCTCTTCCCCGACCGCCATGGGAGCCGTTGCTTTTTCAGCCTCGAATGTTCTTTCACCGCCAGCAGTATCTTCAAACGTTTCCACATCGGCTGCCACCATCGTCTGCTCACCAAGCGGAGAGATAAATCCAGCAAATCCATAAACAGAAAGCAGGAATCCGATTACAAACGTTGCAAGCGTTATGACCACCCTTTTCGGTCCTTCCTCGCCTACAAGTTTCTTTCCATCCCTGGTAAGAGTATAATATTTCCATTTGTTTGTTGAAGGAACCTGCTCTATAAGTCTGCCTTCGATCAATATTTCAATATGCTCCTTCACAGTTGTTTTTGAAATCTTTAATTTTTCAGCAATTTCCGAAAGAGTATGGTTTCTTTTCTTCAGTAATTTCAGTATCTCGGTCCTGGTTTCTGAAGTAAGTGATTTGAACGTTTTCCTGTCCATCACGACTGCATCTTCAATTCCTCTTTCCATGAATAAATTAGAATATATTATATTTATAAAGAACAAACAAATCGTAAGGTATTTGGCTAACAACGCATTTTACATAGTGTTCTGTATGCTCCACTTTTTTCTCTGGAGGTTTAACGAAAGGTTAATAAACCTTGGTTATCTAAAATGATAACTATGGTTAATCGTATAAAATTGCTGCAGGAATTGAAAAAATATCCGGTATTCGGCGTAAAGACGGTAGCAGACGTGATATCCAAAAGCAGGGAGTATGCGAAACTCGTAGTCCACAGATTGAAGAAGGCGGGGCTCATTTTCGAGTTGGAAAGAAATAGGTATACCACCCATTGGGACCCTCTCCTGGTTTCCTCGCACATAATCTGGCCATGCTATATCTCAGGCTGGGCCGCAATTCGATATCACAACATGACCGAACAGCTGCCCCGTATTATCACGATTATAACTACCAGAGCAAAAAAAAACAGGAGAATGGATTTTGCCAATGCTACCCTAGAGTTCGTAAGGATAAAAAAAGAATTCTTTTTCGGTTTTGAAAAGGTGCGCTATGGTGATTTTGAACTATTCATGGCAGATAAAGAAAAGGCTCTTGCCGATGCACTCTACCTAAAAAGAATAACCTTTTCGGAAGCTGTCGATATAATAAAAAATCAAAGGAAGGAACTGAACATCAGAAAACTTTATGCCTACCTCAAGAAGCTTGGGCTGGGCAGGGTAGTAAAAGAAATCAAGGAGGATATCCGATGATAAGCAGGGCTGAACTCGAGGAAATAGCCAGGATGAAGAGGCTTACGCCACTCAACTGCGAAAAGGACTATCTCCAGGAACTGCTGTTATTTAATCTCTATGGATTAGTAGGGCGGGAACTCGTTCTGAAAGGAGGAACCTGCCTCTACAAGGTTTACAAGCTTGACAGATTCAGTGAGGACCTTGATTTTACGATGACAAAGCGTATTGACATCAAAAAGACGACCCAGAAGTTACTCTATTCGATAGGCCTGCTTGGGATAGGTGCAAGCATAAAAGAATTGAAAAGATTCCAGAATCAAACGAACATCCGCCTGTTGTTCAGGGGTCCGCTTTACATCGGAACTAAGGAAAGTACAACCTTACTGCTGCTCAATATAAGTTCCAGGGACAGGGTTCTCCTCCCTCCAAAGAGAATATCTATTATACCGCTTTATAGGGACATGCCAACTTTTGATATTTTTGCGATGGACGAAAATGAGATTCTGGCTGAGAAGGTAAGGGCGATTT
>DAOVFD010000152.1 GCA_030668565.1 Microcaldota archaeon | reverse complement strand
AGATTTATTTGGAAGAAGGGCCAAAATTACAGCATTGAAAGAAAAGTACGAACAAAAGGAGAAAGATTGGAATAGCGTTAAGAATGAATTTGATGTTAAAGAAAAGGAAACTGAGAAGTTACTAGCGGAACAGAAAGAAGTGGGCAAAAAAATTAAGGAGAAAGAAAAACAACTAAGTGAAGCGAATGCAAAAGGGGCCGCGATAAAAAGGGCATTAGATTATCTTCGATTAGAAGGGATAGACAAGAATATATGTCCTGTTTGTGGGAGCAAGCAATCGGATCTGCTAAGCCATCTAGAAAAAGAATATGTGGAAAGGTATGAGAAAGTTCTCGGGAAGATTGAGGATGAACTAAATGGCCTTAAGGACCGGCAAAATGAAATCAAAATTTGGGTTGAAGAATATGATGTGATTAAGAGAAGTTTTGAAGGTGCGTATGAGGCCATGAGGAAAGTTAAAAAAGAAATCGGCGAGGCGCTCGATAGAGAAATTACTGCCAAGGATGATCTTGATACGATTCTTAGCAATGCGCTGAAAAAAGTTAATAAAGAATTAGAAGAATTACAACAAGCTGTAGAAACCAAGCAAGAAACATTGGATGGGATTGTTTCTTCCCTCGAAAAGATGCAACTTATTGTGGACATACTTAGTCTTGAGGAAAAGAAGAAAATCGTCGAGCAAATTCAGCAATCATCCGAATACCAGCAGATGGAAGAACTCAAAGATCGGATGGCTATACTGGTTGATGATGTGGAAAAGATTAAACAGGCTATAAGCGAATCATCCCATGAAGCAGCACAGGAGAAGGTTGCCGCAGCGGGAGGAGCGATAGATAATTATTTTCGTCGAATTGCAAACCATCCAGCGGTAACCAAAATAGAATTTTCGGTGAGGGTCGATTCGAGGACGGCTCGCAATTTCTATGAATTCAAAGATCAAAATGGGAAATATCTAACACCTACCCTTAATCAAGGAGGCTTAAACGCTTTGGCATTGTCTATTTTCTTGGGAATGACTTCCTTAAAAGGAGCAACGCAGCCATTTGGATTTGTGATGCTGGATGACCCCTCCCAAAGCTCAGGCTCTGCATACAAAGAAAAATTAATTGAGGTATTGGATGAAGTTCTGGATGAACGGATGGTTATTTTATCCTCTATGGATAAGGAATTACAGGACTTGGCTCTTTCAAAAATAACCAAAGCAAAGACAAAGTATATTTTCTCTGACTGGATTCCAGAGAGAGGCCCTGAGGTGAAAAAGGAATAAGGAATAAAGCCAATGAAAACTGAAATATATGAGATGCTAAAAGAATTGCACGACAAATACGGGGCACAAGAATTTGGTAAACTTTGCCAGAAATTCCTAGCTATTGGCTTTCGAAAGGCAGGATATAATCATATAGTGGAACGAGGTGTGCAAGGCGTGGATGTTGACGCAGCAGGAGAAAAAGGAGAAAAATACAGTATTGAAGTTAAAACCACAACAGCAAAGTCCGTCAAGTTTGAAGAAAAAGATGTCGAAGG
>DAOVFD010000065.1 GCA_030668565.1 Microcaldota archaeon | reverse complement strand
TCAACTTGGATTCTATTGCAGAAAGAGAATCAGCTGGGGAAACCACAACATTTGTAGTATAACCTTTAACAACGATGTTTCCTTTTTTATTCAGAGTTACATTAACCATAATCTCACCTATTTGGATTTCTTCTTACCTTTTTTCCCTCCTAGATTTTTCGAGGTCGTTTCGAGTACCCACGCTGCAAGTTCAGAGCCATCTTCAATGACGGGCTCACCGATCTCCCTGTCTGCATATAACTGTTCGTCCTTGGGCTTTTTGGAATCCGCCT
The DNA here is from genome assembly GCA_030668565.1 of Microcaldota archaeon. Classification (GTDB taxonomy): domain Archaea; phylum Micrarchaeota; class Micrarchaeia; order Anstonellales; family Bilamarchaeaceae; genus JAVZJR01. The sequence continues at coordinate 5,546 of DAOVFD010000065.1, read as the reverse complement.
CCTTCATATCTTTATCCAGTATTGCTATCCCCACCTTTTCGAAATTGTTTAGATATGCCTCCAGTTTCTCCTTATCCACTGGTGTGGTTTGCAGAGTTATATAGTAGCCGTTAATAAAAACAGTTACAAATATGTCGATTGCTGCATCTACTTTCTCCTTTCCATATTTTTTTACCAATTTATCGTAGTCCTCTTCAATGGGTATGTAACCTTCCATAAGAGTCTTCTTAAGCTTTTTAGATTTCTTAAGTGTCTCGGGTAGTATTGTTACCTTTGATATTGCTGCTACTGTTCCGCCCCTGCTAAAGAGACTGCGTGGAATGCTCTTTAGTCCTTTTTTGTTCAGGTTTGGATTGTACCACCCTTTTCCTCCCTTCTTTTTGGGACCGAACTTCTTTTTCTGGTTGTCCAGTATTTTGTAGATTCTTTCGTAGTCGTTGCCCGCATCCTTAAATATATATTCTACTGTCATAAGATACTTTACTGTATCATATAAATAAGATTTTCCGTCATATCTTTCGAATTTATTGTAATTATCCTTTATCCATTTCCATATTCCCTTTGATTTCTTACCCTCGAATTTTGAATATTTCAGGATAATTTTTACCACCTCAGGGTCGTTGAAAAATCTTGAGTCTAACTTAGCAAGGAAATCATCGGCAACAATGTAATTCTTCCCGTTGTTCACATCCCTCGCCGAGACAGGTACATTTGCCTTGAATTTAAACTCCACTGTTATTATGTCGCCCTCTCCGGTATGCTCAAGAACATAGTCGCCTGACAGCTTCGCATCTCCCTTTTTGTTTATTGCTTTTATCATTTTCTTCGGTATCACTAGGATTCCTGGTTTTTTGAACGGTGAAACTACAAGCAAATCTCCTGTTTTGCTGTCTATTCCTCTAATCAACCCGTTAGGTATTATTATGTCACCTTCGTCAGTTATTTCTTTGATTGCTTTGTGAGGTATGGTTATTGATTCCATCTTTGGTTTTGGCGGGCTTGCAGTATCCTTGGCCAACTGGGCTATGCTACCATAAACAAGCTCATCACCTGCGAGCATGAAGGAGTTCAGGTTCTTCTGAGCATCTAAGTCTATAATGTATGAGTCAAACATTTTTTCGAAACCTTTTTCGTATTTTGAATTGTATAGTACGTGCTGATCATAAACGTCCATCAAAGAATTTATTTCAAAAGGATTTGTAAGTTCTGTAGGCAGATCGGTGCCCTCGATCTTAGCGGCCACATAATCGTCTATAAATGCACGGGGTAAACTTCCGCCCTTAACTTTCCCCCATATTTCCACGAAAAGTTTTGGATTTCCTATAAGATAATCTTTGTGTTCCTTGCTGAGTTTCCAGACCTTCTCACAATAGTACTCTACATATACTTTTCCCATAGGAACTATAAGTCTCTTTTCTTCCCATTCATCTATTTTGGCTGCAACCAGTTTTTCTACACTCTTGTATATTTTTCCTTTTTTTGGCGGTCCTTTAAGCAAGCCCTCTTCTGTTATGAGTTCCTCGTCCAGGGCGTCGGCAAGCTCCTTGAATATTATTGCGGCATTCTTTTTCTCGATGAATATTCCTTTGTCTGTAGTATACTGATAATTAGCAGTTAACAATTCATCTTTCAGGTATTTGGCATTTGTGGGTTCTCCGATTTCTTTTACTTCTCTTTCCTTGAAGTAACCAAGAAGCAGAAGGAAGGCAGTTAATCCGTCTGGCCCCTGTTTAGCAAGCTTCTCGGCATCCTCTCTAGACATGTCCCAGCCGGTCATCTCCTTAAAGGCACTCCTCATCTCCTTCATCATCTTCTCTGCCTGTTTTTTGGGTTTATAATAGAAGAAGTAACCGGCAACAGCAACCCAAACAGTAAGTGCTATCAGTTGCGCTCCGATAAGACCAAGGCCTTTCCCCCATTCACGACCCTTTACCTTTACAATCGGCTTATCCCCTTTCATAGAGACCTTTGTCTCCTTTTTGAGAGCTTTTACTATGTCTTTAGCTTTTCCTCCAGGCACTAAATGAAGTAGGTGAGAAATCCAGGGTACTGCCGCCAATCTGTTGTATACCCCATAGATTGCTGCAAGAGCCTTGTTTTTCTTTGCAATTTCTCCAGAGGCTTTAACGTTCTGTTGTACAAGTCCTGCCTTGGTATCTGCAACCAACTTTAGAACTTCCAGGGCATCGGCCAGCCCAGCGTTTTTGGTTGCAAATTTCTTCATGTCTTTCAGCATATCCGCGAATTTTTTCTGGAAATCAGGAATTTTTTCTCCTTCCGTGAGGCTTTTTATGAGTTCATCATAAGTGTTTGCTTTTTTGATTTTGTTAAGCAGAATTTTTGCCTCCTTTTCCGAGTAGTCTGCCAGAATTGCCTCCTTTCCTTTTTTACTCTGAGCCATTTTGAGCAGCATATCTTCAGTATTTACCGGGGCCTTTCCGAATGCTTCGTTAAAGGCTTCTGCATAAGCGAAATATTTCTGCCCAAGCATATCTGTAGCCTTTGTCTGTGCTATCTCCTTCTCTATAAATATAAGATGGTCGGCGCTAACAACATTACCATAGTGAAGTTCCAACAGAAGAGCAACTTTCTGTGCCTGGGGAACCTTTGCCATGTTAACCTTAAGAAGGCGGTTTACTTCCTTAAGTTCAAAAGCAGCCGTAGGATCGTGTTCGATCGCCCTCAAAATATCCATCATTTCGCTTTTTGTTATCTCCGCACCCTCTCTGATCTGTTTGAACTGCAATTTAAGGTCTATGTTGGGGTTAAGTGCATTTCCAACAATTTCAACGACTCTCATCGTGGTCTTATCGGCTTTTCCCTTTGCAGCATCTTTGGCAATTTCAATGAACGCATCCGGTCTGTGAGCAGCCAGTTTCTTGAGAAGGACACCCAATGTCTCTCTGAGTTCTTGGGGGGTTTCCTTTGCATCAATAATCTTCACCATCTTATTCATTATCTTAATTACATTATCATTCGGTACTTTTTTCTTGTCTGTAAGAGTATCGATGCATTCCTCAAGAATTATGTCCAAATGTGCGGTTGGGTTTTTTATTCCCTCACCAGCCTTCATTATCTTCGCTGCTTCTCCTGCTTCTATTTTCTTTGCCTTTTCCAAGTCTTTTTGAAGTTGCTCCCCTAGCTTCTTTCGCTCTTTATACTCTTGCGGACTCTTGGGTGAGGGAAGACCCTTTATACCCTCAATTTGCTTCGTTATTTCTTCAGTCGTACTTAATCTCTGTTTTTCTCCCCATTTGACTGTCTTAAATCTCGGAACGGCCGTCCTTTTTGCCTCTTCCCTGGCCAGCCTCTTTCTCTGGGTTAATATCTCTTTTTCCAACCTAGTGAGCGGCTTCTTTTTCTTTCTTGTAGCTTGAGCAGATTTTGCCATATTAAATCACCATATATATTAGATTTTAAACATTTTTAATACCAACTATTCGGCTTCTTCATGGACAATTCCCGCTATTTTGCCGAATTCGACGAGGGCGTCGTCCTCATTGGTTATTGGCTTTGAAACCTTTGAGTTCTCTATTGCTTCTTTCATGGCCTTGGAATTATTGTATATCTCCTCGAATTCCTGGTACTTCTTTGAAATAAATCCTAAGGCTCCTCCAAGTCCTGCAAGTATGACATGGCCCCCACCAATATATGCACCCGCTTCTATCCATGGAATCAATGCTGTTTCCGCATACGCAATCCCGTATTTTGGGAACATTTCTGCAAGTATATCTTTGGTGGCTTTTCCAACAATGCTTTCACCTTCCTTAAGTGCCACTCCTTCAGCTTCATATACGGCAACTTTCTTAGAAATTTTATCAGATATGATTTTCCATCCATTCTTGTTTTTGGTAACATAATCCAGAAGCGCCCTCTGCGGTCCTTTCCTGAAAGTCATCGCAGAGTAAAAAACCGAATTCAATGCATTTTTCTGCATTTTTGGCGGAAGCACCTTAATCGAGTTTCCGAGTGATTTCATTACACCGTAATCAAGGCTGTGATTCAGTTCCACATAGAACTCCTTGAGCAGTTGTTTTCTTGCCTTCTCTTTTGTAGGTGCTTTGAACCACTTCCAGGTTTTTCCTATCGTAGTCTTGCTCACAAACGGCAGGGGTTCAATGCCAAATTTAAGATAGGCACGCAGAACATCTTCCGTTATTTCCCCTTTCACTCCATGCAATTCTGCAAAAATTGAAAGCTCGTAGGTTACATTGGCTGTACCTTTTTTACTTGCGATTTTAAGGAATTGTTCTGCCTCATTTTTTTTAAGACTGGTCATTGCCTTAAGCAGAACATCCTCTTCAGCAGATGTAACTATTTTGCCCGTAGCCTTTTCTTCTATCAGTCTTATACCTACGTCTCTTCCCAATAATCTGGCTCCTGCTTTCGCCGCGGCCCCACCAATAAACCAGACATCAAGCGCCAAAACACCAACGCCGAGAACAAGATGAAGGACATTTTCTTTATTTGGCCCGACTTTTTTCATCTCATAACCAGCACTCACAATTATTACGGTCGGTCCGATAAGTGGTATAAACTCTATAAACTCTTTGGGTGTTGCTGGAAGTATTTTTTCCAACCCTTCGTATGGTTTGACCTTACCTGCTTCTATGGCACGAAAGAGTTCAAGGGTGCTTTTGTTAACAGGATGCGAACCCACAGAGGAATCCAGATAAACAGGCCCAGGACCATAGATAAGAAGCTCCGAAGTTGTCGGGAATAATTCCATGAGCGGTGGCCTGTATTCTGGTGGTATTACCGGTCCTTTTTGTGCTGAAATTGTAGGAACCGGTGGTTTGGTTAAAGAAGTATAATCTGCCAATTTCTGATTGTAGAGTTCCTTCGCGGTGTTGATTAACGCTCCCCATGCTGCCAGATACGCCTTTGACCGCGCAAAACTTTTTATGTTTCCAAAAGTTACATCCAATTCTTTCTCCGCTTTTCTTATTTCTTTGAAGATTTTTTTTGCTTTCTTAGATAAAGCATTAACTTCCGATAGAAGTTTCTTCATCTTTTCTCCTTGAGCTCCATTTGCAAACATTGTCTGTGCAATGAATTCCTCATCTGATATAAACTTAGATACTCCCCACTCTGAACGTAATTTGTCGAGTTTTTTGAGATAGGATGCCGATTCTTTTTCTAGTTTGAAAAGCCCGGTTAGAAGGGTCTCTATTTTCTTTTTTTCTTCAGGCGTATATTTTTCTACCAGGGGTTTGGGTTTCTTCTTGACCTTAGGTTTCTTTTTAACCTTCTTTGGAACGACTGGTTTTTTCGGTACAACCTTGATTTTCGGCTCTACCTCGAAGATTATTATCTCTTTGTTTTTCTTTCCCCCTTCCATTACCCCGTAGTACCTTCTTAAGTAAAGCAATGAAGCAAAGACTATTTCCCGATTAAGTTTTCCCAGAAGTTTGCCGTCCTTTTCAGGCCTCAGGCCATCAGCACTCAGACCCTCAAGTGGCACCAGTTCTTTTTCGAATTCCTTGTTAGAATAGGGAATGTACTCTGTGAGATATTTGATAAAAAGTTTTACGGCTGTTTCCTGT
>DAOVFD010000069.1 GCA_030668565.1 Microcaldota archaeon | reverse complement strand
TCAACTCCTTTTTGAATCACGTCAAGCATTTCTAAGAGCAGGGATTACAGGGGTTATGTCTTGGCCTGCACTAGCAGCACTTGCAAGCGCCTGAGACGCATGATTTCTAATATCAGCATCCTCATCTCCTAAAGCATCTATCAAAGCAGGAATTGCGGGGGTTATGTCCTGTTCAATCCAAGCAGCATTTTTAAGCGCCTGAGCCGCATTCCATCTAACTTCTGGATTAGGATCGCTCAACTGCTTTATCAGTTCCTGAACGTCCTTCTCATCCATTCCTGCTCACCCTTCTGATTTCCCTGTACATCTTCTTTCCTTTATTCTTCGGTTTCTTCACTGTATCTCCCAAGAGCAATTCGCCGTCTTTCTTGGATAATTCTGCTTTTCTTTTTGATATTCGCATGATAAATTTAGAAGTTTTAATCTGCCTGTCAATTTTTTCTTTAGATGGTTCTTGTGGTTGTTTTCTTTTCCATTCTTTGAAAGCATTTTCAACTCCTTTTTGAATCACGTCAAGCATTTCTATTGATTCACAGTCTTTGGCAATTTTTTCAAGCGCCTCAGTAGCATTCGCTCTAACATTCTTATCTGGATGCTTCAACAATTCTTCAACTTTATCCCATTCTCCTTTGTTTGCATAATGACGAGTAAGCGCCCAAGCCACATTCCGTCTAACATCCCCATTCTCATCGCTTAAAGCATTTCCAAGTGCAGGACCTGCAGGGGTAATATCCTGTCCATTTCGAGCAGCCTCTTCAAGCGCCCAAACCGCACGGTATCTAAACCTCTTATCAGGATCGTTTAACTGTTTGATCAATTTCTGAATCTCCTTGTCATCCATCCTCATCACGTGGTTTTTCTGAATCTTGCGGGAAGATGGTCATTGACTACTGTCTTTAGCGCTGCTTTCGGGCCTTCGAAATCCACTATAATCTGGTTTATGAGCTCATCTTCAATTGCAGTATCAGCATCCGTTCCCAGAATAACATCCCTAACTACGTTAACGATTGAACTCGGGGAAGGAGCTTCAATAACCGAATTTATGGTCTGCGGGTCCTGCAACTCTTCATTGATGGTGGTTGTCGGCGTAGACTTAGACGTATCCTTTTTCTTAAGTGCTACAACTATCTCTTTCTGCACGCTGACAAGCGCCTCAATCAAATCCTTGAATCCATCGTATGCCTTTTCCCCGATGTTTGCCTTTATTATCGTCTTAAGAAGCTCTTCTGTGGGCATCTCGAGGTCCAGTGTCCTGAAACGCCTTCTGAGTGCAGGGTCCAGTCTCTCTATCCCCCCTTCACCATATGTAGGGTTAAGTGCAGCAATCACCAGAGTCTCTGGATGGAGTTCATAATTCTCACCCGTAAGCTCATGGCAGTAAACCATCCTCTCATTGGTTATTGAGTGGAAAAGAGAGCTTACACCGCTTCTCATCTTGTGCAGTTCATCCACAAAAAGAATAACCGGCATGTCCGCCATTGCAGCAAGCGTAAGATGGGTCGGTGCAAATGTCTTGATTTTCAGGTCATGGACATTGCCTTTTTCATCAGAAGCAGGAACAACAAGAAGATCGGGTGTTCCCCTTATCTTTCCGTCTGTAAGGTCTTCATGTGCAGTAAGGGACAATAAGGGCAATTTGTTCTCAGCAGCATAATCCCTTACAAGAAGGGTCTTTCCAACACCGGTCGGACCGCTTAACAGGACAGCCCTCTGGCTCTTTCTTGCAGCATCGAGCCTGTGTCTCTCATTATTCTGCTCTATATAACGGGCAGGAAGCTTATCCAGTTTAGGTATGAGCTTCTTTAACGCATTTCCTATGCTTTCCTTCGTAGGAACATAAATACCTCTTTCGGTTCTCTTCAATCCATTCAGCCTTTCGGGCAATAATATCTTTATTTCCATTAATAACCACCTTATATAATTATGCTAGAGAGGGTTTATAAATATTCACTTTTTGCTACTTTTGGACACTTTAATGATTAAGTCACCATGGGTTAATCAGTGTTAAGAAGTGATTTAAAAGCTTAGGAATAAATAATAAATTTTCTTATAAAAATTATAATATAAGGAAACGTTATACATAATATTCAGGTATTTGGCTAACGGTCACTACTGAGTATCTTCATGGCATTTTCTATCTTGTCCTGCATGGAAGCTCCCGCGGCGACTCCAAAATAATCCAGGTCCGCTAGCAGGTGTTCTCTTTCTTCACCTGTAAGGGCAGGTTTGCAGAAAACAAAACCACAAAGTATTCTGGGATAATGTATGTTATTCCTGCTTACATTTTCTATTAGAAGTGAAAATTCATCAGCCGCTTCGTTCTGCATTCCTGAATGAATCATACAATATGCTTTTATCGTATGTGCCTGGATATAATTATCATCATCAAAATCTTTTTCTGGATATTCACTGATAAACTTTTCTGCGCATTCTATCGCAGTATCGTAATTTTTCATTTTTCTGTGAATTTCCATTAAAGCGAGTTTCATACGTGGACTTTCTCTTATTACTGAATGGGAATTTTCTATCATATCAATAGCTTCCTGATACAGTCCTCTATTGAAATAAAAATCAAAAGTATCGCTAAATAGAGAGGACAGCATAGTAGTATTCTTGCATGCAAGACCCAGAATATTCTTTACCTCATCGGCCTGCCCCAAATCTATGTAAATATTAAGCATTGCTGAATAGGTAGCATAATCTGCACATTTACGTTCAACCGCAGTTTCGAATACTCTGCACGCATTATCAAGCTCTCCAGCCTTGTAATAAAGAACTATTGCAGAGGTATAAATAACAGAACCGTCGGCATGTCTTTTTTCGGCAGCTTTGTACAGGTTTTTACCATCATCAAATCTTCCCTGCCTGGTATAGGTTGCAATAAGCTTCGAAAGGGCATAATGGTCAGTGGAGTTTATCCTGAGCATCTTTAGAAGTTTTTTCTCAGCCTTTTTATGATCTCCGGATTTCATGTATCTTTCCGCTTCGTGTTTAAGCTTCCATCGCCTTGTTCTCAGATTGTCAGGTACGCTGTCTTTATCGAATAACGGTGTAGGTCTGCTCATCTTTTCCCGTATGGAAAGCTCTTTTTTCAGACCTCTAAGGAAAAATGTCCTTGACATAGTATTAGTTTTGTATACTAGGTTTTATAAACCTTATTTTCCACGAAATACGACTTCATAATATTTGCAATATTTTCTTATCTTACAAATCTTGCACATTGGATTCCTTGGCAAATAAAGAGTCTGACCACAGGAAACCATTGCTTTATTCGGTTTTTTCCAGTATTTTTTCGGAATCTTTTTCATCAGTGCCCTTTCGGTCTGCTCGGGCTTTTTTATTTTTCTTTTTTTCCGCATAGGACTCCAAGATATGCCGCAACTTCGCTATCAGGCTTTGAATTGCTGCGTTTACCGATTTGAATACATCCTCCACTAATTTATCAACAGATGGAGGGACTTTCAGTGCCGTGAGGTCTCGGATTACTGAGTTTCCCGCTCGGAATAATTCTTCAATATGATTGTGCTCTATTTCCTGTGGTTTGACGAGAAGACGAAAGTATTCTTTATTGGTTGTTGCGTTAAATGCACGCTGCAGTAACGATCGTAACTTTTGAACCGCTGATTTTCCCAACCGAAGTAAATTTCCTTCCAATCGACTTTCGGTCATGGTTTGATGAGGTGTAGACGGTATCTGCCTAATACGCACCTTTTTTTGTACTCCCTCTTGGGATGCTCCTTTCTCCAGAAGCATGCGGGCTATTCCCCTATCCCTTCTGTGGATGGCTTCCATAAGCGAGGTCCATTTGTATGCGTCCTTGGCATTTACATCAGCCCCCCTCTCAAGAAGCAGTTTGACTATTTCTTTATGGCCTTTCCAACATGCCAGAATCAACGGGGTCCGTCTATCTTTATCGCTTATATTTATATCTGCGCCATTATCAAGCAGCAATCGCACCATTTCTATGAATCCTTCCTTACAGGCATTCCCAAGCGCAGATTCTCCATAACAATTAACCGCGTTTGCATCCGCCCCCCTCTCCAACAGAAGTTCTACCACTTTAGTTCGCCCTGTACTTGCGGCCAGTATAAGTGCTGTATATCCGGTATCGCTTCTTTCATTCACATACGCCCCCTTGTCCAACAGAAATTCAACTATTTTAGCATGACCGGCCGTAGAGGCAGACATAAGCGGCGTCCATCCGCCAATGTCCCTGGCGCTAATATCCGCTCCTTTTTCCACCAGAAACTTAACCACCTCTGTATAACCATACTGACAGACATACGTCAGTGCTGTAAATTTGCCTTTGTTCTTTGCATTTACGTCCGCTTTTTTCTCTACCAGAAGTTCGACTGTATCCAGATGCCTGTTTTGGGAAGCAAGAATCAACGGGGTCTCTCCGTGAGCATCTTTCACATTCACGTCCGCCCCTTCATCCAATAAATCCCATACTTCCTTTATCTCACCCTTCTCTGCTTCTTTCAAAAGTTGTTCATTGAGTTTCTCCTGCTCCTCACGGGTTAATTCCTTTTTAGCCTTCTGGATAGTATCCGGCTCGGGCTTTTCGGCTTTTAACCTTTTACTCGTTGTTTTTTTCTTCGTTACCTTCCGCCCTCTGGGTTTCTTGGTAGGAGTACACTTTTTTGCCTCTTTCTGTTTGGGTGTTTTAGTCCTCACATTCACACTCCCATATTATGTGTCTTCATATGTATTAATGCGATTAATACTTATAAATGTTTGTTTTTAGGATTAGGGCAACCGGTGCTTCCTTATGTAATAGTTACAATAGTCCCTTATTTTACATTCGGAACATTTCGGATTTCTGGGGATACAAATAGTCTGGCCATAGGAAACCATCGACTTATTTAGTTTTTTCCAGTATTTTTTAGGAAACTTTTTCATCAATGCCTTTTCAGTCTGCCCAGGCTTCTTTGTTTTAACCCAGCCAAAACGATTGCTGATTCTGTGGACATGGGTATCGACCGCGATGCTGTCTTTGCTGAAAACATAGGAAAGAACAACGTTTGCGGTTTTTCTTCCGACTCCAGGCAGTCTTATCAGGTCTGTGAAACTGCTGGGGACTTTTCCATTGAAGTCTTTGACAAGCATTTTTGCCGCATTTATTATATGTTTTGATTTCTGCCTGTAGAATCCCACTCCATAAATCAGTTTCTCAACTTTTGTCCTGTCTGCTTTTGCGAGTTTTTGGACTGTTGGGTATTTGGAGAATAGTTTTTTGCTTGCCTTTAATGTCGTTTCATCTTTTGTACGTGCGGAGAGAATTGTAAAAATAAGTGAGCGGTACGGATTTTCCTTAACGAGATTTCCTATGGTAAATACAGGTGCATTTCTCTTTTTCGCTTCCCTTAGCATTGTGTTTATCAGCTTTTCGAATGGAATCGACGCCATTTACCTCGCCTAGTCGATGATACCAAAAATACAATGCCCTTCCATGCACATGTTCGTATCGTCAACACAATCGATTTCCATGGACTGTATTTCGTTCCCATGACAATAATA
>DAOVFD010000144.1 GCA_030668565.1 Microcaldota archaeon | reverse complement strand
TTTCTCGTTTTTTTCACATGCTGTAGGCCAACCCGCTCCAAATGGATTAAAAGGATTTGACTCCGCATAATCCCACACCATCTGAAGTGCTTGTCGCCCAAATGTATGAACAACACCTCTTCCCCCAGTTGGATTTAACAGACAAAGAGATGATCCAAAATCGACCAACCTATCCACGCCCAGTGCCAAATAACTCACTACCGCCTTTGCATATTCCTTTTCATATCCATTTTCAATCATTTTCTGATATACAAGCCGAACTTTCTCCACAAAAGTAATTAAAGCCAATTTCTGGCGAAAATTAAAGAGGTCACCCGATTTTTTAGGAGATGTCCAGTATGAAGATATACCCAATGTCCCTTTCTTAGGCAATGGTTCATCAGGCACAGGGTCAATTCCCCATTCTTCTATCAACTTCGCTCTTTTCTCTTCAAGACATTTTTCTGCTTCCCTAAAAACTTCTAAATCTTCTCCTTTTGCAATCCTGTAGGTCTTCCCTTGCTTTTTCGGATGATGTAAGACCACAGCAACCATCCTTTGTCTTGTTTTTCCTTCCTGAAAGAGTTTTCTTGTGGTGTTTGCATCAACAGTTGAACCACAGACCAAACAAGTGGCAATTGCTCTACTTACTGTTCCTTTTTTAGGGTCAAAATCTGGATTCTCAACGATTTCAAACTCAACCTTTCCATTATTGACAAAAGGCTTCAATGCTATTTTTTTATTCTCTTTCTTTGCCAGCCAGAATTGCCTCATTAAGGGAATTTCAGCACCACAAGTAGGATTCTGACAGGGAATGGTCCTTGCCCAAATATAGCCTACAGGGATAGAACCGTCTTTTTCTTGCGGATAGAATTTTTCTATCTCTCTCTTTGTCTCTTTTAAAACCCATTTTCCCCATCTTTTCACATCCTCAAGCAGGGGATTCTTAAAACTGCTCCCCTTTAATAATCCCCAATCTTCTTTTACTTCTTTTGCTTCTCCATATTTTTGTGGATATTCTAAAGTGCATTTCAGAATCAAAACCGCAACCGGATTATACTCACCCGTATAAGTTTCACATCCAAGCCTTAATGCCTCCAGAGGAATCGAGCCACCACCTGCAAATGGATCTAAGACTCTTAATGGCTTCCCGCCATTTGCTTCCAAAATTTCTTTTCTTGCTTTTTCAATAAACATAGAATTTGGCAAGTTTTCCCATTTTGAAAGATTGATGATAAACTGCCTCTTCTTATCCCATTCCACATCATTTTCAGGAGCAGGAATTAAAGCTGCATAAGCAGTTGCCCTTGAAGATGCCAATGGTCTTCGAGCCCACCAGATATGCAAGGTAGATATATGCCCCCCGTGCCTTATGTTCTTCTCTCTTACAGACTCTTTGCTTATTTCTTTTACGGGAAAACTTACTTCAATGAACCTTTTCATGCTTTCACTCCTTTATTTTTCCATTCCCTTACAGGAACTATAAATCTCACAACTTCGACTTTTTCTTGAATATTCAGATTCTCAGCAGGATTATTAATTATGTAAAGTGTCTGTCTTGTAGTTGCTTTAGCGACCACATAAAGCCAGTACTGCTCCTTAAATCTCTTTGCTTTAAACCATTCATTGCAAGTCAAAGCAACCTGAGCTTCATTCTTTCTCGCTTTAACCTCTATATATCTTGTTTCTCCATCCCCTTTTGATCTTAA
>DAOVFD010000048.1 GCA_030668565.1 Microcaldota archaeon | reverse complement strand
CAAAAAAGGACTAAAGAGCATTCCACGCAGTCTCTTTAGCAGGGGCGGAACAGTAGCAGCAATATCAAAGGTAACAATACTACCCGAGACACTTAAGAAATCTAAAAAGCTAAAGGAAAAGCTGAAGGTCTTCCTCTCCATTGATGACGAATATATTAATTTGGTAGAGAAATACGGAAAGGAAAAGACAGATGGTACAATTGATTTTCTGCTGAACCGGGATATTAATGCCTACTATGATCTACTAAAACAAAAAAAACCCAAAGAAGATCTGAAAAGCATGGAGAGCAGCCTTGAGGAGTCAGGGATAATAATACTCAAAAAAACGGTGAAAGATGAAGACCTCAAAATGCCCCAGGACCAGCTATATGCAGACAGGGAGATCGGTGAGGCAATATTGGATGACCCGAATAAACTGGTAGTGTATATACTAGACCGTGCTGACAAGAATCTTAAGAAAAAGAAGAAAAAAGGTAAGAAGAAATCCAAATAGGTGAGATTATGGTTAATGTAGCTCTGAATAAAAAAGGAAACGTCGTTGTTAAAGGTTATACTACAAGTGTTGTGGTTTTCCCGGCTGATTCTCTTTCTGCAATAGAATCCAAGTTGAAAAAGGCATATGCACTTGCGAAAAAAAATAATAAAGTGAGCAGCGACGAGGTAAAGCTTTTGTTTGTCCAGGCAAAAGGTGCTGCCAAAAAAATAAAGAACCAGGCAGAAAATCTTGGCAAAACTCCTGTAAAGGAAGAGAAACCGAAGAAAACCAAAAAGCCGGCAGAGAAAAAGAAAAAAGAAAAGAAAAAGAAGGAAAAAGCAAAAAAACCTCCACCGATAACCTTTGGAGAAATTGAAAAGCCGGTTCCCGGTGAAGGGGCACCACCGAAGGAGAAAATATTCGGATTTGCAAAGCTTACTTCTGAGGCAGAGAAAAAATACAAAAAAGAAGAAAAGGCTAAAAAAATAGTTTCCGAAACACCAGTTGTAAAAGCTCTGGAAAAAGCCCCTCCTAAGCCCGTTCCTGTAAAGCCCGTTCCCAAGGAAGAACCCAAGGTGTCAATCCCAACGGTCAACTGGAATAAGCATCTGCCGTCTACACTTGCCCTTATCAAACAGGCAAAAAAGCAGAAGCCCAGCAAAGTTTCTGCGGAAATAAAGAAGTTTGCATCATCTTTTTGGGACCTTAAGGGTTACGTGGGTAAAAACAGGAAATCATTGACAATTCAGGTATTCAATGAGTTTCTCCAGTTGCCTGAATTCAGGGGTTTCCTCATCTCAGCAGCATGTGAAGACAGCAATATAGGGGACATGTTGGTTTATCTTCAGAAAAGCAAGGAAAAGATTACCCAGAATACGCCATCGAAATATCTGCAGACTGCAAATATTGTTCTTGGTGATTATCTTGCCAGGATTTCAGCAATGCACTCAGGGTATAAATCCGAAACAAAACACATAGGCGGAATCGGGAAAGGCAAGGAAATGAATGCGAACCTGTTGCTTTCCTCTCTGCTTTATCTTAGAAGATGGCACCTGGTGAACAAGAAAAAACTATCCGGTGGTCAGATACCAATACTCATGCTTGGTCTTCAGAAGGCACCCCCAACGGCTAAAAAGAAGCCAGGATTTCTAATGGCTAAATAGTGCATGCATTTTAACCTTTTTCTTTAAATTTATCCACATGGATGCCTGGAAGAAAATAAAAGAGATAGAGGATGAAATAAAGAGAACCCAGAAGAACAAGGCTACAGAGTATCACATAGGCGTCCTGAAGTCAAAGATAGCAAAACTGAGGCGGGAAGCACTTGGGCTGAAAGCAAGAAAAGGAAAAGGAGCGGGCTTTGACATAAAAAAGCAGGGCGATGCAACTGTAGTAATAGTCGGACTGCCCAGCGTTGGAAAAAGTACACTCCTGACTAAGATAACGAATGCAGAATCAAAGGTTGCCGCATACCGGTTCACAACAGTTACCTGCATCCCCGGGATGATGGAATATAGGGGTGCAAACATCCAGATTCTCGACCTTCCCGGGCTTATTAAAGGAGCAAAGGAGGGGAAAGGAAGAGGAAGAGAGGTAATATCAGTAGTAAGAAATGCAGACCTTATACTCATACTTCTCGATGCGATTGGTATCAGGGATTACAAGATAATAGAGCATGAACTCGGAGGATTCGGAATAAGGCTGAATAGGAATCCTCCCGACGTGGTTATAAAGAAGCTTCCGGTAGGCGGGGTTAAGATTACATGTTCAAGAAAAATGAAGAAAGTAAGCGAGAACGAGATAAGGGCAGTGCTTAATGAATACAGGGTGTTCAATGCAACTGTTCTCCTCAGGCAGGACATAACGGTTGACGAGCTGATAGATGTTCTGGAGGGTAACCGGGTGTATATACCTGCGCTTGTAGCTGTGAACAAGGCAGACCTTCTTAACAAGGAGGCAAAGATTCCTTCAGGTGCAATAGCGATATCCGCTGAAAACGAGAAAAATCTGGACAAATTGAAGGGAATGATATTCGAGAAACTCGGTCTTATAAGAATATTCACCAAAAAGCAGAGGGAAGGTGCAGACCTTAAAGAACCTTTAATAGTGAAAAAAGGCTCAACAATAGGTGAGGTATGCGAAAAGCTTCATCGTGATTTGAAAAAGGAATTCAGGTATGCGATGGTCTGGGGGAAAAGTGTGAAACACCAGCCCCAGAGGGTTGGTTTGGAGCATGTTGTAAGGGATGGGGACGTTGTTATGATAATCAAGAGGTAATCTAACAGCCAAACCTCTTTTTGTCCTTCTTAATCTGCGATTTTGTTGCGAAATTCCCAATGGGGTTTCTGATGATTTTTGCAGAAGAGAAATTTTTATAGCGATGGAATATTATCTGTTTTCCATACTGAGAAAGAATAGCTGCCGTATTCTTCGAATAATAGGTTTTTTTCTTCTTTTTTCTGTTGATTCTTTTCTCTAAATCTATTTTTTTCGATAGTATGCCGTTGACGATGTGGACAATTCCTGAAGGATGCCATTTTATCCCGTGCCATTCTTCCGCCGTTCTGCACGAATAATAGAAGTCATCCGTCTTCAAATAAAGCTGGACACTCATTGTAAGCGCCTTCAGTGCTTCGTGGATTGTTTTTGATTTTTTTTCATCTGCAAATGGTACATAGTAAATACCCTTGAACGGAGTAGGAAATATATTTAAGGAAACCAACATTTTTTTTATTTCACTGGATGAATAACCCATTTTTTTTAATACCTGGAAAGAAACCGTCTGATTAGGAAGAAGCATTCTTTATCGCCTCCGAGAATATTTTTATTTCACCATCACTTACGTTCATTGTTGTCAGTTCCGCTATTTCATCTACCGGCGGCCCGTATTTTGACAAAATATCGCTGAACTTAGTAGATGTTCCTTTCATTACTTTCAGCATGGACCATATGTCGAAAAGGTCGCGGGCAAATTTTCTTTGCTTGTAAGCAATAAGCTTAAGCTCGAATAATGTCTCGAGCGAGCCTATCTTCATTGGCACACCGGAAATGATGGTCTCCGTGGGCTTCTCGATTTCTATTTCCGGAATGAAAACCTCAATTCTCACCGCAGTTTCCTGAAAATTCACCGTAAAGACATTGCGGTAAGCGGTTGTCTTGGTATGGAAACCTATTTTGCTCAGGCAGCCCTTCAGTTCACGCGAAAATGAAATATCGTCGTTCTCAACGGCAAGGTCAATATCGACACTTATGCGGTGGGTGAGATGGAAAAGGGCAAGAGCCGTTCCGCCAATCAGTACTGCCCGGTCGCCGATGCATTTCGCGATAAAAGGAAGCAGTTCGATCACACGTTTCTGCTTAAGCATCATTTTTTCCATATAATCCTTTCAAAGCGTATTTTTAAATAGTTTTCGCTAGGTTTAAGAATTGTTAACCTAGTGCAAATTTATCCGAGATAAGATTTTTTTCTATTTTTTGATATAGTTTTTAAATTGAAAGAGTGATATTTGTTTATGCCTACGAAAGAGGAAATAGACAAGGTAATTAACTGGTGTGAGAAGGTAAAAAAGGAAAGGAACAGGATTTACGTTATAGAGAGGAATCCTTTCAGGGAGGAAGTAGAATGGATGAGGAGATTTCCCCTTATAGAGATAGACAGGCCAAAGGAGGTCGCTTCAAAGAACAATCTGGTATATGATTCCACGATAAGGGCGCTATGGCATTTCCAGAACGGCAACTGGAGGCGTATAGAGCCGGATATACGCGTGGAAAGATAATCAATTAATTATTTGCGTGTTATATCCTCTCATGGGTTGAGGTTATGAAGAACAGGATAGAGATAACCGTTAAGGATAGCATCCGGGACGTTGTCGGTGAGAAGACAAAAGAAAGAATAAAGCGGGAACTTGGGATAGGCCTCTCCAGAGTGAAATTTGCCGATGTCTACAATTTCGGTACTGAACTCAGTGAGGATGAACTTGAGGAAATTGCGAAAGATGTATTCACCGATACAATATCCCAGAAATATTCTGTTAAGGAATCTTTGTTCAAATCGGAATGGAGGGTGGAGATAGGATTTTTGCCAGGAGTTACTGACAATGTCGGAAAAACAGCCATGACTGCGGTAAAGGAAAAAACAGGAAAGGATACCGATATTTATTACTCAAAATTATACTCTTTCAGCGGGAATGTAGATCTGAATGCGTGCAAGAAAATATCCACATTGTTGTTCAATTCACTTATGGAAAAATCGATGATACATTCTCCGGGAAGTGAACCTGCTGCTTACACACCCAAGGTATCGATAAAGCATGAACCCAACGTGGAGAGGATAAGCCTCCATATGAGTGTTGTGAGGTTCCAGCAGCTGGCGAAGGACAGGCTGCTTGCTTTAAGCGTTGATGAATTCAAGGCAATAAAGAAATACTTCAGGGAAAGCGGGGTGATACAGGCAAGAAAGGGGGTAGGTCTTGATACGAAGATAACCGATGTTGAACTTGAAGCGATAGCACAGACATGGAGCGAGCACTGCAAACACAAAATATTCAATGCGCAGATAAGTTATAAGGAAAACGGGGAAGGCCATGCGGTAAATTCATTGTTCAGGACGTTCATAAAAAGCGCAACTGAGCAGACAAAAAAACCATATGTCGTGAGCGTTTTCAAGGACAACGGCGGAATAATAAAATTCAATCCCGATTATGATATAGCCGTAAAAGTGGAAACGCATAATGCACCTTCAGCACTTGACCCTTACGGAGGAGCTCTTACCGGCATCCTTGGTGTACAGAGGGATGTGATGGGAACGGGTCTCGGTGCAAATCCGATTGCGAATCTTGATGTTCTGTGCTTTGGTTATCCTGATGAAAAGAATGTTCCAAAAGGAGTTCTTCATCCGAGGACAATATACGAAGGGGTGGTCAAGGGAATAGAGGACGGTGGAAACAAGATGGGAATACCCACCGTAAACGGCTCAATAGTTTTCGACAGGAATTATACCTGCAGGCCCCTGGTGTATTGCGGGACTGTGGGAGTAATGCCCTCTCATATAGGTGGCAGGAAAACAAGCGACAAGAAAATAGAGCCGGGATATCTTGCAGTAATGGTCGGGGGAAGGATAGGAAAGGACGGAATCCATGGAGCTACGTTTTCTTCACAACAGATAGATGAAAGCATCCCCCAGAGTGTTGTACAGATAGGAGACCCGATAACACAGAAGAAAATGCTTGATTTCTGTCTTGAGGCAAGGGATGCAGGACTTTACGAAGCCATTACGGACAACGGTGCGGGCGGTCTTTCTTCAAGCATAGGTGAACTTGCCCAGTTTTCCGGAGGTTGTGAAATTTATCTTGACAAATGTCCGCTTAAATACCCGGGCCTTGACCCATGGGAGATACTGGTATCCGAGTCACAGGAAAGAATGACTCTTGCGGTTCCTGAAGATAATATTGAAAAATTGGAGGAGATTGCCGGGAAACACGATGTAGAAATAACGGTCGTGGGAAAATTCACAAACAGCGGCAAGTTCCATGTATTATATGAAGACAAGTCTGTTGCATACCTTGATATGGAATTCCTCCATGAGGGGCTTCCGCAGATGAAACTGAAAGCAAGCTGGAAAAAATTATTATTCCCGGAACCAAGAATAGACGAATTCGATGCTGCCAATATACTGAAAAGACTGCTTTCCTCGCCCAATATAACAACAAAGGAAAATGTGATAAGAAGATACGACCACGAGGTAAAGGGCATGAGCGTTATAAAACCGATAATGCTCGGCCCATGCGATGCAGCAGTAATGAAGGCTATTTACGATTCAGACGAGGGCATTGTTATATCCCATGGCATCTGTCCAAAATACGTTCAGGATGCTTATGCAATGGCATCACTTGCATTTGACGAGGCGGTAAGGAATGCAATTGCTGTCGGCGGCCGTTTCGGATATTTCGCGTGTCTTGACAATTTCTCATGGCCTGACCCGATACAGTCAAAGAAAACTCCTGATGGTGAATACAAACTAGGTCAGCTTGTGAGGGCATGCATTGCGTTGTATGATTGTGCCACATCATATGGAATACCCCTTATATCAGGCAAGGACAGTATGAAGAACGATTACTATGACGGTGAAAACAAATATTCGATACCCCCTACACTGCTTGTAACCGTTGTCGGAAAGATTGATGATGTCAAGAAAGCAGTAAGCTCCAGTTTCAAGAAGCCCGGAGATATCATTTATGTTCTTGGAACAACAAGGGAGGAGATGGGCGGCAGTGATTTCTACAGGCTTTTCGGGGGGGTAGGAAACAATCCGCCGCAGGTGAGGTCTGATGAGAATATCCCGTTGTACAAGAAGCTTTCGAGTGCCATAGAAGATGGCCTTGTTGCATCCGTCCATGATGTCTCAGATGGGGGGCTTGCAGTCTGCTTTGCGGAATGCGCTGTCGGAAGCGGCCTTGGGGCAAGTCTCGACCTTGCAAAAATAAAAGCAACAACCCGGAATGAAAAAGCGCTTCTGTTTTCAGAAAGTGCAGGGAGGTTCGTTGTAAGCGTAAGTCCGGAAAATGTTGAAAAGTTCGGATTCATCATGAAAAGTTTACCTGTAACAAATGCCGGAAGGGTAAGGGGCGACAGAAGACTTATAATCAAACGCGAGGAAAAGATGATAATAAACGAGGAAGTGGAAAACCTCAGGGAGGCGTTTAACAAAGGAACGGGTGTTTGATTATGCTTCCTGAAATCAAAAAAGAAGCAGAAGAACTTGTTTACAAGGCTACTGCCAAGAAAGTAAAAAAAGAAGAGATTGCCGCCACTATCGAAGCTGCAAGAGAGGGTTTCGGTGATATCGCGAGCAGGATTGCATTCGACCTTGCTTCAAAAGAAAAGAAAAATCCTGCAGAAATTGCAAAAGAAATAGCGGAAAAAATCCCCAAGTCGAAATTTTTCTCAAAAATAGAGGCCGTGGGCCCCTACATAAATTTTCATCTCAGCGATACTGCCTATCTTCTCATACTGAAAAAAATACTTAAGGAAAAAAAGAAATTCGGTAAGGGAAAAATAACCGGAAAGAAAATCATGGTTGAGTATTTCCATGCAAATACCCATAAGGGAGTTCACATAGGCCACATAAGGAACATATCTCTTGGTGAATCCGTTTCACGGCTTTTGGAGTTTTCGGGAAACAAGGTGATAAGGGCAAACTACCAGGGTGATATCGGACCGCATGTTGCAAAATGCATCTGGGGGTTCATCAATTTATATCATGAAAAAGCCCCGAAGGAAAACCGCGGCGTCTGGCTTGGAAAGGTTTATGCAGAGGCATCAAAAAAGATAAAGGAAAATGAAGAGCTTGAAAAACAGGTTCAGGAAATAAATCTTGGAATTTATTCCAAGGAAAAAAAACTTTTTGATATCTGGAAAAAAACGAGGCAGTGGTGCCTTGATGATTTCGATAAATTTTACAAGGAGTTCGACGTAAAATTCAATGAGTTTTATTTTGAGAGCCAGACGGAAGGAATTGGAAAAGAGTTTTCGCTGGACCTGTTGAAAAGAGGGGTGGCAAGGAAAGAC
>DAOVFD010000142.1 GCA_030668565.1 Microcaldota archaeon | reverse complement strand
GGAATAAAAACAATTTAGAAATGATTCTTTTCGGCCTTTTATCCCCAACATTCCACTATTCCACTATTCCACTATTCCATATTGATGGCACAGAAAACTCCCACCGAAAAATAAATATTACAACGGGTTGTAGAAATTCCGAGACGTTACAACTGTCTTACCCACCCCACTCTCAATATAATCCTCGTTATATTCTTCCTTAAACATTTCCCGACAATGATCTCCCGAACAATGGGAAGGGGCAACCTTCTTCATTTCTTTCGAAAATTCAATAAATAGTCCTGTACAAGACTATTATCATGAAGCAGCGTTTTAAAAAGCTTTTGTTCAAAATTGAAATTTGCGTTCTCTATTATATCTTGAGCATCTTGTAAGTCCATATGTCTTGGATAAACCGAAATCAGGGCATTATGACTTGAAATTCTATGGATTTCTCTCAGTAGCTCCTTTCTGGTGGTCGGAGAAAAATAGTAGGAATGGATAACATCATAGAGTAAAACGACATCTACAGACTCGTCCTGCAATGGAATTTTCAATTCCCCTGATGTTGCTATGATCTGAATATTCTTAAGTTTTCGTGATTGGGCGCTTCTTGCTACTTCATTTAAACATACTCTATCCTTATCCAATGCATACACCTTGCCTTTGTTACCGACTATTTGGGCGGCAGGAATGGTATAGTAACCCGAACCACACCCAAAATCGAGTACATTTTGGTTCTTGGTAATGCCTACCTCCTTTAAGACCTTTTCTCCATATTGTTTCAACCATTTTTTCGTATCACTTTCCATTTCTACCAGCAAAGGGAAGGCGATTTCACTTAGCCTTTGGCGTGTTTGCGAGGCAAAAACCTTAATCCCTCTTCGAGGGAACGGCCGTCCTCAATTAGACAGAATCAACAGGATGAACAGGATAGTGTTTTCTGCCTTTCCAAAAGAAAGGCAGAAACAAAAAATCCGTTAAATCCTGTGAATCCTGTCGGACAAAACGAACAATGTCCCTCTTTCTCTTTCAATCGAATCGTACGAATTTATGACGCTGTGTATAGTTACAACCCTGGTAAAGGCAAATCCTTGGGATAAGTCACCACAAACGACAAATTGATGTCTTTCTCATCCCCTGGCTGAAGCTCAAACTCCCAGAGCATGACGCCTTCCTTGTCCTGGTAGTCTCGTTGGCTTGGCTCGGGGGTGATTTTTACATCCTTGACTTTAATCTTATCCGTCCTTGAGACCGGAATGCTGTCCAACACCTCTATCTTTATCGGCCTATCTTTCATGTTCTCCACAAATATCTTAAAAGCCATATGTCGAACTACCGTGCTTCTTTCAATCTTTCCAAAAAAGGTTTCTTTAATTTTATCCTTTATTTTTTCTCGTTTCACTTTGACGTCTCTGTCTGCGCCTAAATTGAGACTGAAAGTTTCGCCGGCTTTCTTCTCGCTCAAAAAAGTCTTGCCGATAAACCGACTTCCAAAATACACGTTCAAAGGCCCGCTCAGCAACTCTTTGTCCGCACTCACGTTACAGGCCAAAAAAGATAAAGCGTTCATTTTGGGAACTGCATAGTAGAAAAAGTCCCCCTTCAAGGTCTTCGTAAAAAGAGGCAACATCGTCTCTTTGTCTCTGGATTCTATGCTCAGATTTTGCGGCATTTTGTATTCAAAAGAAAGAGGTAACTCCTCTTTTTGAGCCTGGATAAAACCTGCCTCCTCTTCATACCCCTCCTCA
>DAOVFD010000082.1 GCA_030668565.1 Microcaldota archaeon | reverse complement strand
AAAATACAAAGAGGCAAGCAGGGTGATCAGCCGCATGCTCAGGAAAAACAGGGAAAACGACCAGCTTTGGTATTTTCTTGGGCTTCTCTCGCTTAAGATGAAGAACTATGACCTTACTGACCAATACCTGGACCATGCGTTATCCATAAAAACAAAGCCCGAGTATTTCTGGCTTAAGGGCATGGCATATCTTGAACTTCTTGAGATGGAGGCAGCAGCCGGGGCATTCAGGAAGCTTCTTGAGATGGATGAAAAAAACGCCGATGCCAATTTTTTCCTTTCAGTATGCTATCTTCTGATGGATGACCCGCAGAGCGAAAGATTCCTCAAAAGGGCATACAAGCTGAACAAAAAAAGAACAAAACAGCTTCTCAGGAATTTCTTTGAGACGTTCATCAAGGGAAACCGTGATGTAAGTGAATCCCTTGCTGCAAAGATTGCGGATGAGATAAAAACCGCGTAATCAGGAAATCCTCTTTTTCATCTCGGTAAGCCAGACTTTCTCCTTCACTTTTTTGTAAGTGACATTTTCCGCAAACTTTTCTAGAGGCCCCATATCATGCTTCTTCAGCCAGTTCTTGTTTTTCTTAAGTTCCTGGAGGAATTCCGGATTTGACAGGAGCAGGTGTTTTATCATTTTTTCTACGTGTTCCTTTCTTCTCTGTACGCTTTCGAGATTCTTTTGTGCTATATACTCAATATTTGTTCCCCTGCCCTTGGCATCGTCGCATCTTTTCTTTTTTCTGTACTCCTCAACCTCAAGCGCCTTCAGGTCCCCAATCATTTTCTGCAGGGGAACCATTATCAGGGGGCTGTTAACGAATATTCTCCACCCCTCTCTTCTGAGTTCATTCTTCATTTCATCTATTTTCTCTATTACCTCAGCACTTTCAACGTCCCCTCTAAATTTATCTTTGAGCATGTGATACGTGGCCCCCAGTTTTTTTGCGCTTATAGTTCCGGCCCAGCTGTTCATGAACTTTTTTGCGTCCCTGAGTTCTCTTCTCTTTGCTCTTACCTGTTCCAGCTTGCCCGATGCCTCCTTCTCATCAAGCTGTTTCCTGTTCTCGTAAAGGAATTTCTTTCTTCTTAATATCGGACCTATGCCTTCATCTTCTATGAAAACATCAAGAAGTTCCGGGAAGTATTTCTTCAGATGTCTGAGTTCATCCACGTTTCCATACAGATTTTCTATGACTTCTGATTTTTTCTTTTTGATTTCTTTTCTGACAATATCCATTTCCTCCCTTATCTGTTTGTCATATATCTCGTTGTACTGCCTGTTCAGCTCCAGCAATATCTCTCTCCTTTTCCCAATAAATCCGGCAGCATCCTCAAGATAATCTATAATCAGTTTCTCTGCTTTTCTCTTAGCCATTCATTTCACCATTTTCTTATACTGCCGTTTCATCTTTTGCGCATCGATATCTAGCTTCGGGCTTTCGGATATTATCACCCCGGAATATCCGTTTTCCGCAAGCACTTTCAGCAATGGTTTGTATGGCGGAACATTCTTTGTCCCCAATGGAAGATGATGCCTTTCGCCCTTCTCGCCATATTCTATCTCCGAAAAATGCGAATGGAAATGATTTACATAATCCCCGAGTTCTTTTTCAAGTCTTTCGAATATTTTTCTATACTCATCCTCTCCTTTTATGCTTATATCTCCTCTTGCATGAATGTGTGCAAAATCCAGAACCGGTTCAACGTATCCAAGTTCCTGTGACAGTCTTATGACTTCATCAAGACCGCCGAACTGTGATTTCTTCCCTACTGTTTCCGCACCCAACACAATCTTTATTTTCCTGCCTTTTATCTTTTCCCAGGCATTCTTTATATTTTTCTTTGCTGTTTTGTAGGCTTCCTCCTTTGTCAGTTTCTGGTAATAGCCCGGATGAAAAACGGTTATTCTTCCCCCCGTAGCATGCGTTATTTCTGCAGCCTGATAGATGTTTCTCTTCGAAGTATTGATTTTATCCCTTACAGTGGAACAGAAATTAATGAAATAAGGCGCATGGGAAGACAGCATTATATCAAGCTCCCCGGCAGTCTTCTTTATTTCCCTGGCCGCATCTGCTTTCAGTCTTACCCCCCGGACGAATTCCATTTCCATGGCATCAAGACCAAGCTCTTTGCAGCAGCGCACACCTTCAAGCGTGCTGTTTCCATCGCATTGTATAGGTATTCCCGCCGGCCCGAATCTTATCATGTATATAAAAGGAAAAGAAAAGATAAAATATTATTGGCAGATGTGGTTCTGCTCGTTGCATATCTCTCCTGAGACACAATCATCGTCAGTGTCACAGTATCCTGTCTTTGCAACGCATTTGTGGCTTACGCAGTTCTGCCAGTCTCCGCAATCATCAGCCGTTCCGCAATGATCTTTTCTTGCGGTGCATCTGTGGGTTTTACTTGAACAGTACTCCCACCATCCGCATTCATTGTCTCCCAGGCAGTATCCCTGCCTTGCGATGCACCTGTGCTCTTCCAGGTCGCATCTGGCCCATGATTTGCAGTCCTCATCATTTATACAATAACCTTCTTCAGCCTCGCAGTTGTGGGTCTTCATGTTGCAGACCTGCCATACTTCACAGTCCCCGTCAAAGTTGCATCTTCCGGACAGCGCAACACATGTTTTGCTCTCCTCGTCACACTCTTCCCAGCCGTCACAGTCTTCGTTCGAATAACAGTATCCGGGCTTTGGTTCACAAATATGTCTTGTAGGATGGCAGTACTCATACGTTTCATTGCATTGCTCGTCATCATCACAATAACCAATACCAGCTCTGCAGTAATATTCCGCATTGCAGACCTGCCATGACTCGCAATCCGCATTAAACCTGCACCTTCCTTCTATAAATTCACAGGTCCTTGTTTCCCTGTCACATCTCTTGAGCTCGTCAGCACAGTCCTCATCTGTTGAACAGTAACCCGGTTTAAGAACGCAGGTCGAGGTCTCAAAGTCACACTCTTCAT
Organism: Microcaldota archaeon; assembly: GCA_030668565.1. GTDB lineage: Archaea > Micrarchaeota > Micrarchaeia > Anstonellales > Bilamarchaeaceae > JAVZJR01. The sequence continues at coordinate 1,545 of DAOVFD010000082.1, read as the reverse complement.
AGGAGCGGCAGTCGCTGTTGGATGTACAGGACTTAGTGCCTTCCCCGCCAATACAGCCGAAAACAAAGAACATTCCCAGTATTATTGCTAAAATAAACATCCTTTTCATAATTTTCATAAAGAAACACCCGGAAATCAATAGTCATTTCCAATATAAGAATAAGAATTACCCAGATAGTTTTTTAACGGTTCTCCGAATTGCTCCGGGCAGCTCCCTGAAATCAGTTATCCCCGCATCCGCAACCGTTTCTTTGGGCTTATCCGAATAACTTCCCCTGAATATCCTTATTGTTTTGAATCCTGCCTCTTTGGCAGGCTTAATATCCAAGTCTTCCCTATCCCCGACCATAATGCATTTTTCCGGTTCAACCCCGAGAGTATCTGCTATCTTCCTGTAAAATTCCGTACTTTTTTCAATTCCCATCTCCTCGGAAATAAAGGCCCCTTCAAGATACTGTGCCAGTTTCAAACGTATCAATTTGTCCCATTGCTTAACCGCAAGACCGTTGCTTGCTACGAATAGCCGGTATTTTTCATCCCTTAGCTTCAGAATCACGCTTGGAACGTCCGGAAACGGCTGTATTGCGGCTTTTGTATCATGGTAGGCACCGACAGCCGCAGCCACAAATCTTGACTTATTATCAATTTTCAGTCTTTCCAGCAGCAAATCAAAATGATGCTCGTAATTCGAACCCTTCTCCTTTATTATCTCAACAAGCATTTTCTGAAGTTCTTCCTCATCATTGTCAAGGCCCATCCTCAGCATTGCCTTTATCGCATTCCTCCTGGCAAGTGCTGCAAATTCCCCTGAAGGATAAAGAGTATCATCTATGTCAAACAGGATGTTTTCTGTCATTCAACCACATTAGGAATATAGTAAAAAGAAAAGAATAAGAGACTGTTGCTATCCTGTCGGGGCCTGCGAACCCTTTCCTCTCTCTTCCTCAGGTTCTTTCTTTTTCTTTTTTCCTGGCTTCCCTTTACAGTCATCCGGACATGAAATGTGGTCATCGTAGACTGTAACTTCGAGCAGGTTGCCCTCACCATCAACAACATTCCACTTTATTATGTCACAGACATTCCGTGTCGGGTATTCATCGGGCTTGTTGGTATCCACTCCAACCACAGTATTGCCGCAGTAGTTTTCCGCAGTAACGTTTCTCCTGATTTTCTCTTCGAAAATAAATTTCTCCAGTTTCATTCTGTTGTCAAGCTTCCCCCCAAGCTCGAGTATCAATAGTTTGAGTACCTGTTTCTCCTGGGTTTCCTCTTCACCGGTTTCATTCTTGACAGTTGCATAGTCCTTTCCAAGAGCTTTTTCAGCTGATTCAAGTTCTGCAAGGATGTCAGGTATCGGTTTTGTGGAAAATTTCATCTTCTCCAGATTGTAAGCCTCTTCTACCCTCTTTCCGAGTTTGAGTATATTAAGCTCATTTTCAAGTTCCAATTTTTTCCCTTTATCCTTCTCTTTTTTGATCTGTCCTTAGATGCCTTCTATTGTTTTATCTATACTAAGAGTTTTGTAATCCTATCCATTTTCTTTTT
>DAOVFD010000089.1 GCA_030668565.1 Microcaldota archaeon | reverse complement strand
GCTATAGAATTTATTATTACATTTTCATAAAATACCTTATCAGCACTTGCTTTTTTTTTCCATTCAATTGGCGTATAAACAGAGATATTCACTTCTTTTTTTGTTCCTCTTGCATGAGCAGCAATTTCTTTTTTTCCTTTGACATTAGTATCTGCTATCACTACAATATCTATATCACTTTTTTCATCATCCTTCCCTATCGCCGTACTTCCATAAAGTACTATACTCAAAATACTTTTATCGGTTTTAAGTATCCGTTCAACTATCTTCGCTTTGCCCAGCTCCTCGAGTGAAAAAACGACTTTCCACTGCCTGGTTAAAAAATTTCCAGTGTTTGCCCGATACTGGTATGACCGCCCTACCTTTTCCAGTGTCAACATGTCCTTCTTGTAAAGATAATCGAGCGACTGTTTGCTTCCGAAGACGCTTAAGCCAGTTGCCTTTGCCAGCCCCCGGACAGAGTATTTTTTTATTGGATGGGTGAACACCTCTCCCATCGAACGTAACAGCGCGTATTTTTCTAACATAATATGTACATAACATGTGTTATTTTTAAATCTTTTTGTTTCAGTTTGTTATTTTTATATAACATATGTTATTTATATAAAACAGAACTTTTCAGGTATACAAATGTATATGAATAGTATACATTATTCCTTCAGTGCATTCTCGACTATCTTTTCTGCCTCTCCGATATAAGTAGCAGGATTGAAAATTTCATCTGCCTCTTTCTCAGAAATCGCCTTTTTCTCAATTGCAACGTCTTTCAAGTGCTTACCGGATTTGAATGATTCCTGTGCCATTGTTCTTACCAGTTCATGTGCCTCCTGCCTTCCCATTCCTTTCTTTGTAAGTTCAATCATCAATCTCTCCGCCATGATAAGCCCTTTCGAAAGCTCAAGATTCTTCTTTATGTTTTCAGGGAAGAACTGCAAACCATCAAGAATCATCGTCATCTGTTTTGTCATGTAATCTGTTGTAATGAAACTTTCAGGAAAAATAATCCGTTCATTTGCACTGTTCGTTAAATCACGTTCATGTTCAAGCGGTATATTCTCCAAAGCAACCTGAACATTTGCCTTTACAACACGCGCTAAACTACAAACACGTTCGCATTTGTGCGGATTTCTTTTATGGGGCATTGTTGATGAACCGACTTGCTTCTTTCCAAACGGTTCTGATATTTCAAGTATTTCGCTTCTTTGCAAATTCCTCATCTCCTTTGCAATCTTTTCAAGCAAAGCCGCAACCAATGCAAGTGCAAACATCACTTCCGCATGCCTGTCCCTTTGAATTACCTGGTTTGATGTTTTTGCAGGTTTGAGTCCAAGCTCTTTCATTACCATTTCCTGGATTTTCATTCCCTTTCCTTCAAATGTCGCCATCGTTCCCGTAGCGCCGGACATTTTTCCAACCGCAATTCTTTCCTTTGCTTCCCTCAATCGCTCCAGATTGCGCTTAAGTTCACGGTAATAAATGGCGAACTTTAATCCGTAGGTGGTAGGGGTTGCATGCTGTCCATGGGTTCTTCCGATGCAAACTGTTTTTTTATGTTCGAGCGCAAGTTTTTTCAGAACCTTTGCAAGCTCGTTAAGATGTCCTTCAAGGATTTCAATTGCTTCAACAAACATCAATGCAGTTGCAGTATCTTCAATATCATAGCTTGTTGAACCGAGATGAACATATTTTCCTGCATCACCCGATTGTTCAGAAAGCGCTTTGACCATTGCCATTAAATCATGGTGGATTTCAGCTTCGATTTCATGCACTCTTTCCACGCTTACCTTGTCCATCCCTTCTGCTATTTTATCAGGTGTATCTTTGGGTATTGTTCCCATTGACGCATGGACTTTTGCAAGAGCAACTTCTACTTCCATCCATTTCCTGAGCTTGTTTTTTTCATCGAAAACGGAATTCATTTCTGTCCGATATCTTTCCTCAAACGGAGAAACCACCATGTTTACCACGGTAATATATGTTCTGAAGAGGATTTAAAGGCTATCTGCGGCAATAATCGAAATCCATGAACGAACTTTTATAAACATTTACGGATTAATCTTTCAAAAACGGTTTTGTGAGGTCAGACAATGGATAGAACAATAGAATCGCTTTCTGCAAACGAACTGGTAAGCAGATGGATTAGAACTGAAAATCCGGTTGAGGAAAAGAAACTGAAATGTGAAATAGAATGGAGATTGAAAGCCGGGGATGGTGAACCACTCGCCGTACTTTCAAGCATGTATCATAGTGCGTTTATGATGCCGGACCGATTGCCTCCAAAGAAAGGTTCCAAAATACTTAGCGATATGGAAAGTTCGGAGATGATGAGAATATGGAACAGGGCAAAAAATCTTCTTGGCGATGATGGGGCGGAGATAATCAGAAGAATGGATACGGCTAATCCAAAAGAACTGCTGCGCAAGTTTGTAAAAACAAAAAGGGAGAACGGACTGCGTGTTGCAAGGCTGGTTGCCAGAAGATAAATTCCATTTTTCTTTAATATTTTCTTTAATATATAGTAAATATAGCCTATTTTTAGTGTTCAACAGCATACAAATATGTTTAAATACTTAATTACACAAAGTAACATTGGTTAAAATGAGACGGAGAGGAATTATAGAACACAGGGCAGCAATGCGGATGTGGCAAAAACTAGGCATACAACCCATTCCTGATTTAACGCTGGGAGCAAACAAACGGCGTGCTTTTCTCTCGACAATTTCTAATGATGAGAAAAAAATGATGGCATATGTCGCACAGGATAAAGACGAAATCAATGCGCTCAAAAAACTGCCCGAAATGCACCCTGGAACAAGGGAACTCAGGATGATGACCTTCATAAACAGGATGTATGAGCAGGAAGAATGGAGGGAGAATGTTGAAAGATGCGAAAAGGCAAGAGAAGAATTATACAAAAAATTCAGTTTCAAAGAACCCAATACAAAGGAAAAAATTGAGGCAATGGGCGGGAGTCAGGTTCTCGCACTTTCTGGAGGAAAGATGGAAATTGAAAAATGCAATCTTGAAATGGCAACTTTTATTGCATTGAAACTAAGAGGTGCAGCAGAAAAGGGAGAACTTTCTGTTGACAAATTTATTTCTGAACTAGGTTACAGGGAAATTGAACTGCTTATGGAGATTGCTCCTGGCATACATGGCAGCGATGAAGATGAAGCAAGGGGGATACTTGGAAGGCTGGACAGGGAACTCAAGGAAAAAATAGACAGAAAAGACGGCATGAAGCCGTTCCATGAATCAGTAAAAAAACTAAAAGAGATTGGAGGAGCAGATATAACCGCATTACGGAAAGCTCTTGCGGACAAAAAGGAGAACCATACTTTGCTTGAATTCTTTAGAGAGGGAGAACGTGAAAGTAAAATAACATTCCATGATGACAGAGTCTTTACACAGGCAAAAGGCGAAAGAAACGGGGATTCCGCCTTTTCTGCAGACATAGAATATGAAAACGGTGAAAAGGCACGGATTGACGGTGTTTTTGATGGTGTGAGTTTTTCAAAAATGCCTGGGGAAGCCAGCGGGATTGCAAAAGAAGTATTTGAAATAATGATTCAGCTTAATGCCCCGAAAAATGCTGATGACATCAAACTTATCATGACCATGGCGGACCTTGCGATATTAAGCGAATATGGAAATGAGAATACTGTAAATCTTCCTTCAACAACAGGTGTGGTTACTTTGACCAAAGGAAAGAATCTCATAGGGGTTCACGCCGGGGACAGCAGATGGATGGTTTTCAGGGATGGAAAACTGTCTGAGAGAAGCATGGACCATTCCTATGAGGAACGAATGGCCTCAAACGGGCTTCCATGCCCACCGGGTTTTAAGAATCAGCTGGCTTCAACACTTGGAAATGTTTTTGATTTTCTTGATTCCTCAGAGCTTGAAGTGAAAAACGGGGATATTGTTGTTCTTTGCAGTGACGGAATAAGCAGCGGGGTTCATGAAAATGAAATCGCAGAGGCCATCTCATATGGAACCCAAAAAACTCCTGGAATACT
>DAOVFD010000041.1 GCA_030668565.1 Microcaldota archaeon | reverse complement strand
GTAAGTGGAGTAGAGGTGGTAGACCTTTCTTCTGAATATGGATTCAGAGTGGAACTGAGAGTTTCTTCGGCAGACAGTTCTTCAAGCAGAGTCAGGGTTACTGTTGACGCGCATTGAAACCGGGAACTATATTAATGAGATATTTCAGTATCTCCGGCTTTATTATTTTGCTCGGTTTATCCATATCCCCGTGTTTTTCAAGATAGCCGTTAAAATTCATTTTGTTTAATTTTTCACCCAGTTCAGCAAGTCGGGAATCATTCATACAATTCAGATGGTCCCTTATTTTTCTGTGAAGCATGAATTCATGGCCGAACCTTGCCCTCCACTCAAGGTCGTACCATTTGGGTCTTAAAACATCCCTTCCTGCTATTTCGGCACATAATGCACCGAACAAGAAACCGCCGCCTGTGGTCGCCTTTGTCTGCCCTGCCGCATCCCCCACAAGAATAACGTTTTTACCGCAGATTTCCTTTCCTGCACGCTTTCTCGTCTCCACCGGGATAATGCTGGCAGAGGGGTTTTCCGCTTCGATTTTCTTTATTTTCAGGAGATAATTCCATGCATCGCGGACATTATTCGGCAGTTCAACACCCACACCTATCTCGGCCTTTTCCTCGTTATGTGGGATAATCCATCCGAAAAATCCGGGGATTTTCGATGAAAGGAAAACATCAACCACACCATTTTCCTCTTTTCTATAATCCATGGTTTTCTGGAGAGTGGCAACAAACCGGTTTATTCTTGGAAAGTCAAAATTGCTTGCCACGGTTGAATTTGCGCCATCAGCACCAATGATGTTATTCGCCTTAAAGTTATCTTTTATCCGCTCTCCATAAACAATTTTAGCGCCTTCTTTTTCGGCTTTATCTGCGAGCGCATTATCCAATTTAGCCCGGCTGCAGACGCAGGCAACTGCTTCTTTTCTCCTTATTTTGAAAAGAACATCATTCAGGTATATGTCCGTCCCGTTTATTCTGTTTATTACGAATTTATTGTGGTCAACGTATTTCTTCAGGATTTTAAGTCCTTCCAGGGAAAAAAGGCCTGAGCAGTTCTGTGGGATGCCTGCTGTGGGATGCTCTTCGGAAATAAGAACACTATGATTTGATTTGATAGCATTTATGGCGGTGATTGAACCTGCCGGTCCTGCACCCACCACATGAACATTTGCCATAGAGAAATATTAAGCGCTGAAGTTTTTTAAACCGGCCATAATTGTTGAAAAAGGAGGGTAATTGGGGTTAAAAAACGGTGTGTTTAGTTCTTAATATATGGGCGAACGCTTCAAAAAACTTCTTGTTTCCTTACTTGTAGCAGGGCAAGTGAATTTCACACCTGCTTATTCGATGGCACAGGAAGTTAGAAGATTTAAAAACTATTCAGAACAGAATTATATTATGGCAAAGGCATTCGGCACTCTGATGAAGAAACCAATGAAGAAACAGATGTTCACATTCGGTGAGGTCGAACAAAAAGCCAAGAAACTGCTTGAGAACCTTGCAGGTGTGAAAAAGGACAAGCTTCCAAAAAAAACCTTCAAGGCACTTATGAAATACTCGGAATATCAACTTGGCCAGCTCGCGCTTTACCTTACTTTCGAGTATTATAAACGGCCATCGGAAAAAAGGCAGAAGGACAAAACCGGTGAACTGGTCTATACCGTTCTTGTCGAATTATATAAATACGGGAAAAGCAAAGAGTTCCAAAAAGGCTTCGATGATGGGGGCATAAAAGTAGAGTTGGTGAAGAATAAGGCATTTCCGGAATTTGTTGCAGCATACAAGAAACACGATGCTTATTACCAGAATGAAAAAAAGGAAGGCCGCACTCCGATGCCTTTCATCAATTATCTTCTGGAGGGACTGGACAAAAAAGGGCTTCCGAAAATTGCGATGGTACCAACGCCGAAGAAAATCGACTGGCTCACGCTTGTCAAAGACGAAACACTGAACACGTTCCTATCAACTTTCAAGGTAAGCGTTGGCCCGGGGGTTACCAAGCAGAAAAAGACGGCTGCACTGGTTAAAGCATTCCGGGATTTTTTCGGAGTTAGTGAAGAAAAATCCAGAGATATTGTGAAGGCGGTTCTCTACGCATATTCCTCAAAACTAAAGGAAGAGGAAAGGAAGCCGTTCATCAAGTGGCTTAAAGGAATGGGCGAAGAGGACAGGAAAAAAATTGTGGCAAAAGTAATCTCTGTCAAGGCAGCAAAGGGATTCAAACTCCCAACAGAAGTTGTAAGGAACATGTTCATTGAAGCGAAAGCACTGGAAGCTGAAAAAAAGAAAAAAGAAAAACAGCTCGAAAAGGAATTGGAAGGATATTCCATGTACTCACGCATCAAAACATTCAAGGAGATGTTTGAAAAATTCGAAGCCAAGCCAGCCGGCAGGGGCATAGAAGTAATGGAGGAGAGATTGGAGTACCTGACCAAAAAGAAGGCGCTTCTTGAAAAGAAAGAAGATGAGAAAAGCAAAAAGGAACTTACCGGGGTGGAAAAAGAGCTGGCTTCACTGGAAAAACTGCTTAAAAAATTCGGCTTGAAAGGAACTGTGGGGGAGCAGTTGACAGAACTTAGAGACGGGATGGTGTTGATTGATGAGCTGTATTTCTCCATGAGTATTGACAATACCGAAATAATAGGCACTATTACGAGCACAGTGCTATCTTCCGAGTTGCGGAACCAGTATTCCAAATACCTCCTGAGAATAGATAAAATGACCGGGAGAATATTTGTGGGTCTGAATTACAAATCAAAGAATTTCCCGGAGCAGATGAGAAGCAGAATTCTGGAGGCATTCAAAAAAGAGAACATGTCCAACGCAATGAAGGTATGGCAGGAATATTTCAATATAACATACCAGATGACACCAGAGGAGCTGGAGAAGTTGCTCAAAGAGAAACCGGCTGAAGCCACAGTACGCCAGAAAATAGCTAATCTTTGGGATAGTCCGTTGCTGAAAAACGCATTCCTCGATTATGCAAACCGTGTCGGAGATAGCGGTGTTGGGAGCGAGAAGGAAAAAGAGATGATGGTCACCACAGCAGTAAAGCTGGCGGCTCTCCATCCGCTCCTGGTTCTGAAGTATTTCGGTGCGATGAGAAACCTTGCATACATCTGCAACGACAACCCCGACGCTTACCAGCGGGCGCTTTTGACAGTTGCCGGCTGGGTGGATGGTGAGGTTTCATCCATACTTAACCCCACCTCGCCTTTCCAGCTTGCGCCCCCGACCATCAGGAAGATAATGGATAAACTTGATTCCGCATTCAGTGAGATAGCTGAAATAGACGAAAGCAAGCTGGCACAATATACAAGATACGACCTCATGGATAGTAACATCTACATAAATCCAAACGCGCCCCATATAATCGAGCAAAGACCAGACCCGAAATATATTTATCCGATTGGGGAGGGTAAGAAAGGAGTGCCGTATACTCTCGCTCCTTCGCCTTTCCCGCCCCATTTGCAGGTTATTCCCCCGAGACTGCCCTTTACCGGTGGAGGCGCATACACATACGGCCCCTATGGCTATGGGGGAGGAATACAGCTCCCGATATTCAATCCGCTCCAGATTTATTCGGGTACCGGACTGGTTAAGGGCAGTGTGGAAGGTTATCTCTGGCCCGGTCATCCAATAATAAATATTACGGATTATCTCCCTCAAACCCGTATCTCCGGTCTGAGCGCTACTGAACTGATTAACGAGATACACAAGGCATTTATAACTTCTGCACCCCTGGGCTATTCAGGCAAACCCATAGGTGGAGGAGGAGCTGGCGGTATTCTGGCAAAGAGTATCTCAGATGAATGGGAAGTTGGCGGTGGGGCTCTTGGCTCGATTTTAACCTCAACAGGAGGGGCTGCCCTTGGGGGAAGCTATGACACTGGAGGCAGGATTTTTGCTGGTGGAGCAATAGTAATGATGCCTATGGGCACTATCAAAAAAGGAGTAGCGAAAGGCAAGGAACTCGGAATTGAAAGTGCCGTTGGAGGATATGAGGAACTTGATGATGGAACGAAGAAATGGCTTCTCAGCGCACTTACGAATGCCTGGGATATTGAAAACCCAAGCGAGCAGTTTATTGTCGTTAACGGAGAGCAGACCGCAGAGGGAAAGGCCTGGACGACCTCAAGGTTCTTTTACGTTGACAAGAACGGCGCGATTTTTGAACTAATGGGGGGAAAGAATGATTTTGTTGAGATGCTTAATTTCCTCGCAGGTTATTTTGACAATAATTTCAAGACACCTGTGACCGGCGCATGGAACATAGAACCGACCAAGGAACCGCTCACTGGTGGGGGTGCGCTCGCATTTGATATAGGCAAAACTGCGGGGCTGCTTCATTTCCAGTCCGTGCCTTTCCTTACGGCAGACATCAAGTCCTCGCTGGATGAGGTCAATACAACGATAACAAACGCGAAAAAAACGATAGATGACATGCAGAATGCTATTGTTGCACTGGACAGAAAAAGTGCCGCAGAGCAGCGAAGAAGCAACGCAGTAACAGAACTCAACAACTCCACAACAGACGAGGAAAGGGCTGCAGCGCAGGCAAAGATAGACGCGGCAGATGGGGATATAACCTCTGCATTAAAAGACCTGGAAGAACTCGGATGCTCTGACACTACCATTGAGGAAGCCGAAGCCAACATCGAAAAGGCAGAGCAGGAAAAGGCTGCAGCTGAAGAGGAAAAAAGCCACACCCTTGTCAACAGCCAGCAACCGCTGTATTATGAATGGACCCCTGGTGTTGCAACCACCAAGATAACCAAGGAAGGCGAGGCTACAAGGGTATATGAAATCACGCTTCCGGGAAAAATGATGCAAATCAAAAAGGTCGGCAAAGAGGAGCAGTATGTGCTTCAGGACGCGGTCTTCATGATAAGGCAGACAGAAGGAAAGGAAGCCTGGGAACTTGTGATGGGTGGAGGTCTTGGGCAGGTTGCAAAGACATGGGAAGAAGAGGGCGGCACATTCACACCAGAAGACTGGATAGGCAGAGGGGGAATTCTGTTCAAGAAACAGGCGCCGAACTGGGCTACAGGTGCAGGAACATATTTGGAGGCAGGGACTACAAACCTGAAAGCACTCGCTATGCTGAGTGAATCCGAAGCGTTAAGAAATTACGTTGAAGGCATGTGGAGAGTCGGCACCACGCTTTACGGAACCGGTGAAGTTTCAAACGGTGTTATTCTCGGCGGGCTGGCGCATGTTATCAATCAGTTCAAAGTAGAAGAGATAGAAGGAGAGGGAAAGAAGGCCAAATATGACGCGACCTTCTGGAGATTTATAGGGTTTATGAAGGCACTGGATGATGTAAAAGTGAAGTTCGACGTAAGCAGGATTGCCGGGTTCGAGAATATAATGAGTGAATACAACGAGCTGCTTGCAAACGTCAACAAGGACCCGAAAAGCGCGGCAACCCGTATAAACAAGTTCAAAAGCAAATACGAAACCGAGGTGCACCAGATTTTCGATGATTACTACCTCGGCGTACAGATAACCAAGAATTTCTCTTTTGAGGCCAAAATAATTGCAAAGGAGGAGGAAAACAAATGGACTGAACAGATGCCGGAAACCGCTCAGGCAAGAGCACTTTTAACATGGGAGACTGGGTTCTGGAGAGTATTTGCCTCTCTCCCAACATGGATGCCCGGTGCCAGGGAACTGATAGAAGAGGAAGGCGTTACACAGCAGAAGATAGCACTCATAGGCACAGGTTTTGGTTTTGATGTTTTCAGCGGATTGTGGTTGCAGCGCATTGCCTTCGATGCTGGCGTGTTGCTTGCCATAGAAGAGCTTGAAACAGAGGAGCCGGGGATAAAAGAAAAGTTCGTGAAGCCGGGTGCGTTTGTTGAGGGGGCAGTGTCATTGTTCTCCAATATCCTGGAAGACTCAAAAAAATACAGACAACTTGTAAATAAGTTCGGGAAATACAAGGCTGCAATAAAGGGCGGAAGATTCGATAAGATAACGGATTCCGAACTGAGGAAAAAACTTTGCGAGGACCTGTCGGGAGAGGTAGTGTTCACACCCGCGCTTCTGACCAGAGTGCTTGACGGGAAAAAGGTACTTCTTACTGATACGCAACAGAAGGCGCTGCTTGACAACCTCTGGAACTGGTTTTATGATGAAAAGACCAAACTGGAGAAAAAATTCAACGGAAAAATAAAAACATATCTTGCAGCACAGGGATACATTTTTGACAAGGACAGTGTATACTGGGATGCCGGATTGTACTTCGAATACGTCGATAATGTCAAGGCATACCTTATAACCGCCAAGAGAGAGGAAGTAGGCCTGTTCAGCGGTTTTGACCTTGAAATCACCCCGGCTGTGACTATAGGTGCTATGGGCGGGGTGGTACCTGCAACAAAAGAAGGTGGTGGTGGAGTTTCACTGAAAGTCAACTTTGACATTGGAGAAGTTCCTTCCTCGGTCAGTGTATATGGATATGGGTGGAGTGACAGGCCCGAAAACTACAGCAACGCAGCTTACAGTCCTTACCATTCGATATCGAAGACACCTGAGATAGGATGTTTCTTCCTGTTTACGATAGGCGGCGGTACGACCGGGCCAACAATGCTCGCGCCGCCACCGGTACCCAAAACACCGAAGCATCCATAGTAAGATTAATAAAAAATAACTGCATAGGCAAAATGGAGATGATAGGATGATGTTGGAATTTCTGGATTTCAATTTCGCAGAAGCGAGAAAGGCGGAGGAGGGAATACCCAAAATGCCGAAGGGGATCAACACAAACATAGACATCAATAATGCTGAAGTAAAAAACAACATTCTAAAATTGAATTTCAGCTATCTTGCGAGATACATGCCTCATGGAAGTTACATCCGCATAGATGGCAGGGCACGCTTCAAGGGACAGGATGTCAAGACTGCCTACAATGAATGGAAGAAAACACGGAGGGTAACCGGACTCGTTGGTGAACAGATAATCAATGCAATAAATTACAGTGCGGCAATAAACTCGGTTTTCATAGCAAGGATTTTCAACCTGACCCCGCCGTTAATTCCACCGACAATAAAGTTCAAGAAACCGAAAAAAACAAAAAAATAGCTATTTGAACGTGAATTTCACTTCTCCGGTCGGTTCAGGCTTTTTCAGAGTTGTTTTTTTTGCCCCCCCTTTGACCGTCTCAGCGTTATAGGCCGTATCAGCTTTATCAAGAGACTCTTTTTCAGTCTTCCATGTCCCACTGATTACCGTTATGTATACTGCGAGCGCCCTGGCAGTGTTTTCATCGAATCTTCCTGTGGCCTTGATATCAGTGAGGTAGTCCACACCCATATCTTTCAGGGCTGTATAAAAAGCATCGTTGGTTTTTGCATAGTTGAACAGAAAATCCTGCACTACCTTTAGCGTTTCACCCTCCACCTTTGCATCATATTTGCCGTCTATTTTAATTTTTGTTTTCTTCAGTTTATTCTTGTAGTTGGGGGCGTTTTCACCTCTGAAGAAGGTGTCCGCTCCCGCCACGACAGTATCCAGAATAAGCTCAACGGCTGCAATTCTTACCTCGGCGCTGTTCGAACCTATTGAATTTTGGCCTATGCTAAGTGTCTGCAGCGCATTGCCTATTCCTTTTCCAGAGAGGATTGCTACGGAAACCTTGCTGGGCTTGAACGAAAGCACCCTGCTGTGCATATATCCTCCGGATTCCAGATACTTCAGCTTGGAGTCGAGCTGATTGTAACTGAATGGTGTTTTCAGCTTACCGCCGCGGACCTCCTTTGTGAAGTAATCTATAACGCCCGCGAGGCGTATCACGTAATCATTCTCCTTTTCCTCAAGCCATCCCATCAGGTATGTCTCATAAAACTCCTTCTCGGCTGAACTAAGGTCTTTAGTCTGCTCCTCGAGTGGTTTGGCTTCCGGGGGTTTGGGCTCTATACCAAGATACAACGCCATTGATTTGATTGTGGCTGCATCAAGCTGCTCTTTTTTTCCTAGCATATGCGGATACACCCCCTCGTCAACCAGTACTGTCAGGAATTTGTGATCCGGTTCCAGTGCTTTTTCCCTAAGGAACGTATTAACCGCCCTTATCGGAGTCCTTGCAGTCGGATAGTTTCCATCGACTTTAATTTTCTTCCCTTTCTTAAGGGCGGTTGGGTATCCCTCTTTAAGATATTTACGAAAGGCGGAATCCTTTAGCATCAGTTCGTTGAAAATCAACTGAAATGCCTTTATCCTTGTCGAATCCTCTTCTTTGGCCTTGTTTGCCGGATTTTTAGACAGCTCTGTGTATAACAGGAATTCAGTAAGGTGGCCGTTCTCAAAAAGCTCTTTTAGTTCTTTGGGATTAGGTTCTTTTTCAGTTTTTTTAGGTACTGCTTTCATCCCCAGCGTACTTGCTGTCAACGAAACGAAATCCTTGCCGTATTTCTCCTCCGCTGCTTTCTTTCCTTTTGTTTCATCTTCAAGTAGGTTTCTGCAGTCATCCATCCCCTTCAGGATTTTGTTGATTGTGGTCACTTCTCCGAACTGGGTCCAGTAAGCGTTCCAAAGTTTTTTGAATTCGGGTGGGGCTTTTTTTCCGAGCATTTCTGTAAATGTGTCGACAAAAGACTGATACTCGACAAGAAGATGACCGAAAAGCTTGAAGTCCTTTGCGAGTCTTTTGTACTCCTTTTTTGCGGAAGTGAGATTGTCATAATCAAATGCACTGTT
>DAOVFD010000148.1 GCA_030668565.1 Microcaldota archaeon | reverse complement strand
TCATATGCACTTAAAGCGCCCCACTCGTCTTTGCCCCAGCCTTTATAATAAGGTGCGCAATTGCATACCCGCTCTCTTCCGAGCATTCAGAATGAAATTGGCGCAGGACTGGGCATTTTAACCGTTTAAATTTTCACTTGCACCTTCTTTAATATACTCTGATATTGACATTATGGGGATAAAAGATCTACCCTTATAGTTCTTCCTTCCACCACTTCTTTTTCCTTGACCTCCACTTCCTTCTCTATGTCCCATACCATCGTTTCGTTTTCTATGTGCCCTGCTATTATTTTATAAGGAGCTGCGAGAACGTCAAAATTTGTCCCACCCTTTATCGGTCCTTCTGTTGAATATGGTACAATAAACTCGTATGAGCCGTTAGATATTGTTATTTGTGAGTATATAAATTCTCTTACCTGGTTTGTGGTTATATTTGTCACTATCGCAACTATGGAACCATTAGGAGCTCTTCCTTTTATTCTCGCTCCTTTTACGTATTCAAAAATCTTTACAAAACTCACAGGAGAAATAAATGAAGGAGTCCATCTGACCAAATCAGGATTTTTTGGGTCTCGAAAGCCAGAATGAAGCTCCCGCTCAAACGCTAATAATTTCTCAGTGTAATTCATCCCCCGATAACATTTCCATGCCTGCACGTCTTCTGTTGTTGCATTTAGAACAACATGAGGAAACACATATTTGGGAGACTCATACACTAATCTGTAATGACGCAGTGGTTTCGTGTGAAATGGCATAACAGACAAAATGGGTGATTGTCCAACGTATCCCCCTTTGTCTTGCACCTCTCTTCCATCGAACATGTGTAGCCTCGTTTCCATCGTGTTGAAGTACTTTTCACCCATCTCAAACACCGTTCCTCTTTCTGTTCGATTCACCTTATAATGACCAGATGTGTCATTTGCCCAAAAGGTCATTGTCCAGTATTTACTATTGTATGATTCCATCGCATCTGCCATCATGAAATCAGTTATCACGTATTTCACATCAAGGGCATCCAAAATTTTATTCGCTTCTGATTCGTTCTTCGCAATGAAAAAAACGCAAGCTCCTGGACTGTTACCTTGATGAGGTCCTCCTATTCCTTGTTGAAAATTATTAGCAACAGGGATCCTATGAGCGATGCGAGTGATCCAATGACCATAGTCCCACCAGCTCATTACAGAATATGCTGATTCTGGATAGGTATAATCTTTTCTTTCAGAAGGATATAAAGCATAATACTCAACACCCGGATCAGGTGTGTTTTCTCGCATCCAGGAAAGAGACTCATGCCAATCGTCTGGTGGACCTCTGATGCCACCGCGCTTTGCCGTTGCCAAGGACTCATTTAAGGGAAAATAAAAAACAACGAAGAGGATAACGATAAAAGTGAAGATAATATCAGCACGTAAAAACTTCTTTATTTTTTCTTTTTTCTTTTCCGCTTTTATTCCTTTCGCCTCGCTTTCTTGTGTTCTTCTCGCTTCCCTTTTCTGCTTGCCTTCCTCCTTTATCCCTTTTTTCTCTTTCAACTTCTCTCTTGATTTTTCTATCCCTCTTGCTCCCTTTTTTTCTCCTCTAAACTCTACAAATTCGATAATCTTCCAGGATAGGAAACCACAGAGAATTG
>DAOVFD010000079.1 GCA_030668565.1 Microcaldota archaeon | reverse complement strand
TGTCCTTGGAGGCATCTATTTTATACCATTTCCCTGCCATGAAACCCTCTTCGTACAGTTTCAGGAAATTGTTCCTCACTTTTTCAAGATATTTTTCATCCTCCTCATATCTGTCCAGTTCTTTTTGTATTCTCTTTCTTTCCTGTGAAACTGAAGGAGGAATGTCAAGAAGGATTACCTTATCTGGTTTTAGGAATCCTGTTTTCTCAATAATGCTCTTTGCATTGTCATAGCCAATTGCGCCGAGTTCGTATGCTACGGTTGAGAAAACATACCTGTCAAGAATTACGGTTTTTCCTTCTTTCAGTTCATCCTCTATCAGTTTCTGCTCTTCCGCTATGTCCGCGAGGAAAAGCAGGAAAAGGGATTTGGGCTCAAGGCTTATTTTTCTGTCAAGATAGTCGCGCAGCATCTGGAAATTGTCTGTTGGATACTTGTAAAGGCTGAACTCCATGTTTTCTTTCAATAGCCTTATCTGGGTGTCTTTACCAACACCATCAATGCCCTCTGCCACTATCAATTTTCCAGCCATGTTATGACCTCCAGTCATAATAGTCGAGAATTTCGTTCTCGCCATGGAGAGAACTTCATGAGAAAATAAATATAAACCTTGGGCTACAATAATCTATGGTGCTGTCATGGACCTAATTTCTATACGAGATTTAAACAAAGAAACTGTAGGAGAAATCCTGGATTTGGCAAATGATGTTGCCGATGGGAAGAAAAAACCTGACTTGAAAGGGAAAATAATAGCAACACTGTTTTTTGAGCCTTCGACCAGGACGAAACTTTCTTTCCAGTCAGCTGCAATGAGGACTGGTATGAGTGACCTTGATTTTCTTGCTGACTTGAGTTCGCTGAAGAAAGGAGAGAGCTTTGCCGATACTATCAAAACTGTTGAAGGGTATGCGGATATTCTTGTAGTGAGACATAAGAAAGAAGGTTCTGCAAGGCTTGCTGCGGACATGAGCGAAAAACCAGTAGTGAACGGCGGTGATGGTGGAAACCAGCATCCGACCCAGACCCTGATTGATTTGTTTTCGATAAGAAGGATGAAAGGAAAGATTGGGGAACTGAACGTAACGCTTATGGGTGACCTGAAGCATGCAAGAACGATGAGGTCCCTTCTTTACGGGCTTTCGATGTTCGGGGCGAATGTAACTCTGATTTCCCCGAAAGGACTTGAGATGGACCCTGAGTATATTAAGGAAGTTGAGGAAAAATTCAAGGTAAAGGTGAAAACAAAGAATGAGCCGGAATTCAGGGATGCGGACGTGCTTTACGTGTGCAGGATACAGGCAGAGAGATTTGCAGATCCTTATGAAGCACAGAGTGTGATGAAAAAATTCAGGCTTATGAAAAGCGACCTTGAAGGGACGAAGAAAGAGTTGATAATACTGCATCCTCTCCCAAAAATAAATGAAATAGATGCAGAGATAGACAAGATGCCGCAGGCAAAGTATTTCGAGCAGGCGCATTATGGGGTTCCGCTCAGGATAGCGGTAATAGATTACGTTCTAAGAAAATAGGTGGTAGTTATGCTGAAAGTAGATGTAATTGAAAAGGGAACTGTTGTGGACCACATCAAGGCAGGAAAGGGGGCAAAGGTGCTCAAGTTAATGGGAATCGGTGAAGATTATCCTTACAGGGTTGCACTTATGATGCATGTTCCGAGCAAGAAAACAAAGGAAAAGGACATTGTCAAGATTGCGGAAAGGATGATAACCGAGAAAGAGGCAAACATAATTGCGCTGATATCCCCCGGAGCAACGATTAACATAATCGAGGAGGGGAAAGTAAAAAAGAAATATACAGTAGACCTTCCTGAAAAGCTTGAAGGAAACGGAATCTGTCCTAATCCGAATTGTATAACACGCAGTGAAAAAGATGTGGAACAGAGGTTTGCAAAAGAAGACAGCAATTACAGGTGCCATTATTGCGAGAGAGTGTTTAAGGCAGAAGAGTTAGTGTGAGGTGAAGCAATGGTTTTTGGATTTGGTGAAGGAAAGGTTGATATCGTTCTGGATAAAACCAATTTCAAGAAAGGGGAAACAATCAAGGGGAAGGTCGTGCTTGAACTGAATAAACCGAAAAAAGCAAAGGAATTGAGGGTAAAGCTTTTTGCGGAAAGGGAGGTCTGGAGAACCATAAAAGGAAGAAGAACAAAAAAGAAGGAAGTGATGTTCTCCTATCCAATGAAACTGGATGGCGAAAAGGAATACACTTCAAAAACTTATGATTTTGAGATTATGATTCCCAAGACACAGGAGGGGGAAGTTCCGGAAGGTGCAGCAGGAGAGGCACTAAAGGCGGTTGCTTTTCTAGCAGGAACACCCTCGGCTCCACGCTGGTATCTTGAAGCATCCCTTGACATGCCAATGTCCTTTGACATAAAGAAAAAAGTGCAGATAAACGTTGCTTAAGGTCTTTTGATGAAATACAAGCAATTTGGCGATATCTTTATTCTAAGGTTTGACATGGGCGAGGAGATTATTTCTTCCCTTCTTGGATTTTGTGAAAAGGAGAATGTAAAGGCAGGATATGTTTCTGCGATAGGGGCTGCAAAGGAGATTGAAATTGCTGCTTTTGACCCTTCAACAAAGAAATATTCGAAGATTGAACTCAGGGAAAACCATGAGATACTTTCACTTGGAGGACTGATAAGTTTTGTTGATGGAAAACATCACGCACATCTTCATATCACTGTTGCAGGACATGATTTTGCCGCAAAAGGAGGGCATTTGAATAAAGCGATTGTAAGTCCAACATGTGAAATGGTTGTAAAGAGGTTGGAGGGTGAACTCGGCAGAAAGCGGGATGAGAAAACAGGACTTCAACTGCTTGGTGTTTAGCCTTCCATGCAGACGATGGCTCTTCCGAGATTGTCGCCTATGAGTTTTGCGGCAATAACGCCCAGAACAAGATAAAACATGGCTGCAATAAGCAATACCAGCAGGCCCGCAACGGTTTTTCTGTCAAAATCATGCTCTTCGTCATTCAGGACTTTTGAAAAGAAGAAAATAATTGCGTTAAGGACAACCATCATGTTGTTCAGGGCTTCATAAAAAAGAAGCATGCCGATAATGAAGGCACCCATGGCTACTCCTATATCCAGCATTGTCGTGACATTCCTCCCCCATGGGCAGAATTCAGGGAGAGTTATGAAAACCATTGAGAAAAATGCCAGGAGCAGTAAAGCAAACGGAAAAAATATGATGGGGAGTTTGTTTCCGTATCTTGCCATGAAATAGTCCGCACTATATCCTTCTGAGCGTTTTATCTCATCGAGAAATTTCTTTTTCTTCATCATACTTCCTCTGTGCAATCGGCAAGATAAAGAATTACGAATTTGTCAGTCTGCGAAACTTCGGTTATGAACATGCATTCTCCTTCTTCATACTCAAGATTATCTCCGGCATCAAGGTACCGGCAATCACTTCCCTTACAGAATACGGCATTGGAGCTTACCTCCCTCAATTCATAGCCGACTATCGCATCTCCGGAATAAAGTTTATATTCGGTATGATTCTCAGTCTGATTGGTTTCAATCTCTTCCGGAGCTTCTGAAATACATCCTGCCAAAAGCAGGGCAAGTAACAACATTCTTTTCATAATCATCCCCTGAATTCAAGAACAACGAACAAATGGTCTGAGTTCATTATCTGATACCATGAAGTTCACTTATATTACCTTTCAAAGTATAGAATTAAAACATATCGAATGAAAATAATTACATGAAAGAAGAAAAGTCAGTTCTGATAGAATATCTTAGCAACACGCCGATACTCAGGATAATTGATTTCCTGCTTGAGAACAGGCTGTTTGATTATTCAAAAAAGCAGATAATAGATGAAACCGGATTGGCGAAAGCTACATTCTACAAATATTGGGATAGATTGCTGGAATTGGGCATAGTGAAAGTTACCCGCTCTTTCGGAAAAACCAAGTTGTACAAGTTGAACGAGAAGAGTCCGATAATCAGGGAATTGAAAAGGCTTGAACTTGCGCTTATTGAAAGCACGTCTCCAACGTCGGCGCCAAAAGCAAGCGGGTATTGACTACTTGAACTTCAATAAATAGATTTTTAAATTATCCCAAATAGAATAATATTATCCCTTTTGGGATAAATGATGGAAATGGAAGCGTTTGAATTACTGAAATACCGGGGAGCTGATCGGCTGTTCGAATGTCTGAGCGGGCAACCCAAAAGAGTTTTTACCATTAACGAGCTATCGAAAGTAGCCGGCTTGCCGTTTACGACTACGTGGAAACTGGTCAAAAAATTCGAGATGGCCGGAATCGTTGAAACAACGCTGGTCGGGAAGGCTAGGACGGTCAGGTACAAAGAAAGCAAATTTTCGAATCTCATTAAAAATATTTTGCGGATGAGCACTTCACCCCAGCGCCTTTCATTAAAGGAACTGAAAAAAATTATAAAAAGCAAAAAACAGATAAAGCAGGCATATCTTTTTGGAAGCCTTGCCGAAGGAAAGGAAAAACTTGAGAGTGACATCGATCTTGCCCTTCTCATAAAGAAAAGAATGGACCTGCATCCTCTGATCTCGGAAATGTATAAAAAATATGCAGTAAGAGTGGTTCCACTGATTTTTGACAGCGCCGAAGAGTTTAAGGATTTTCTAAAGGATAGAGAGACTGTGAGGCTTGTATGACGGATTCGCCACAATGAGCACTCAGGGA
>DAOVFD010000107.1 GCA_030668565.1 Microcaldota archaeon | reverse complement strand
ATGAATCGATTGCACAGGCAAGTGCTGCCGTTTCCAGGGCATGCACTATTCTTTCAAAGGACAGGATACAAGCAGAAGGAACCATTGCCCACGTTGATATATACAAATGCGCTGCCTGCGGAACCTGCGAAGCAGTCTGTACGTACGGAGCCGTAAAGGTTGTAGAGAAAGAAACCCGAACTGGAATTGAGAGATACGCGGAGGTAACAGAGGCATTATGTAAAGGATGCGGCGCTTGCGCATCAAGCTGCAGAATGTCAGCAATTGACATAAAAGGATATGCAAACAAAGATATCGTTGCAATGATAGATAACTTTTAATCTTTAATCTTTAAGGAAGGAAGATGGAAGAAGATAAACAAAAGAAGAAATGGGAACCGAGAATAATTGCATTCCTCTGCAACTGGTGAGCATTTGCAGCAGCAGACCTGGCAGGTGTGTCAAGGTTCCAGTATCCTCCAAATATTGAAATAGTACGTATTCCATGCGTCAGCAGGGTGAATCCACTCTTTATTCTTAGAAGCCTTCAGCATGGTGCCGATGGCGTTCTTGTTGCTGGATGCTACCCAGGTGAATGTAACTATTCAACAGGAAATCTTTATGCACGAAGAAAATTTCTTATGCTCAAGAGCTACCTGGAGTATCTCGGGCTTGAGAAGGGGAGATTTCAATGTGCCTGGCTGTCATCAGCAGAGGCAGAACGGTTTGTAAAGATTGCAAAAGCAACAATTGAATCAGTAAGAAAACTCGGTCCTGCAAAGAAACTCGTCAGAAAAACATTTGCAGCAGAAAACTGTTAAAAATGAAAAGAAAAAGTGTGTCATTGCGAGTACAACTCCTTGCTCCTCTTTTACGAAGCAATCTCAAAAAAGGATGAGATTGCCACGCTCACTTTGTTCGCTCGCAATGACAGGGAAAGAGGATGAGGAACAATCTAAAATGGTGATGCAATGAACAAAATAGAGAAAAAAATCAGGGAAATAGCAGGTAAACTGCTGAAAGATAAAAAGGTCAAGCTTATTATCGGCTTTGAAAAGGGAACACTTCCACTCAAGGCACGACCAACCTTCGTAAGAAAACCAGAAGAGGTGGAAAAACTTATCTGGAACCCTTTCTGCGAGAACAATCTTGCCGTATATATTCCATTCTACAGGAGATACCTTGATAATGGAGAGACTATTGGTGTAATTGCAAAGGGATGCGATGCACGGTCACTGATTTTACATATTCAGGAGAATATTGAGAAACGAGAACAGATCTTTATCATTGGTATTCCGTGTGAGGGAATACTTGATAGAAAAAGAATTGAGAAAGAGGCTTTCCCCGGTGAAATCACCGAGGTGTCTGAAAAAGATGATACGATACTGGTCAAAGGTAATGGGTTCGAGAAAACCCTCAAGAAGAAGGATTTTCTATGCGAAGACTGCATTGTCTGCAGCCACCGGAAACCCGTTGTGTATGATGAACTGGTTGAAGGTGACGTTAAGGAGACGGAAGCAGCAGATAGGCAAAATCAAATCAAGGAATTCGAGTCAAAGGAGCCTGATGAGCGGTGGAAGATTTTCACGGAAGAAGTCAGCAGATGTATACGATGCTATGCTTGCCGAAATGCATGTCCTGCCTGTTACTGTAAAGAATGTTTCGTTGACTGCAGCAAACCGCAGTGGTTGGGAACGACCGTTGACTCGGAGACAGACCTTCAACTCTTTCAGATTATTCGCACTTTCCACCTTGCAGGAAGATGTGTGAATTGTGGCAGTTGTAGCCGAGCCTGTCCCATGGATATTAACATTTCTCTTTTGGTAAATAAGCTGTCTGTTGATGCAAAAAGGTTATTTGATTACGAGACAGGTATTGATGTAAATGAGAAACCTGTTCTGAATAAATACAGTGAGGATGATTCTAATGAAGGATTCTTCGAAGAGCATTAAACATATCGAAAAGGATAAACTTAGTGAATTCATCAAGCAATTGAGGAAGGACTTTACGGTAATTGCTCCCCGTAACGTAAAGGATTTTGTCTTATTTCAGGAGTTAAAAGCGGATGAAGAACCGTATCTTGATTTCCTTAATTCAAGGCAATCTCCGAAAGAGTACTTCTTTCCCCAAACTGAAAACATTGTTGAATACGAAGGCGTTACAGATAAAAGAGTTCCGATAGTTACTGAAAAGCAGATGAGAAAACGTATAATATTTGGAATGCGCCCATGCGATGTTACCAGTTTGAGTATCCTTGATAGACTTTTCGTCAACGAAGATTATGTAGATAACTATTATAAAAGGTTACGTGATAATACGTTAATATTCGGTTTTGGGTGTAGCTATCCACGAACGACCTGTTTCTGTACCTCGTTTGATAGTGGTCCATTCTCAACCAAAGGTACCGATGTTTTCATTACTGATTCCGGCGATACCTTCATCATCGAAGGAATCACAGAGCAGGGCAAAAAACTCATCGAGAAACTCCCGGATGGTGATAAAAAACTACTTAAAACGAAATCCGAAATTGAGAAGAAGGCACTTGATAGTATCACCACTCCTCCTGATGTTGAAAAGATTCCTGAAAAACTGAAGGGTCTGTTTGAAAATCCAGTATGGGAGGTAATAAGTGAGCGGTGTCTTGGATGTGGTGTATGCACCTACCTCTGCCCTACCTGTCACTGCTTCGACATACAGGATGAGGTTATAGACAATAAAGGCAGAAGGGTTAAAAACTGGGATTCTTGTATGTTTCCAATATTCACACTTCACGGTTCCGGACATCAACCCAGGGAGTTCAGATTCCAGAGAATGAGGCAGAGAATTATGCATAAGTTCAATTATTATGATGAAAATTTTGATATAATAGCTTGCTGCGGATGCGGACGATGTGTAACTGAGTGTCCGGTGAATATAGATGTAAGAGAAATTTTAAGAACAATAAGTGAGTTATAATGAAAAATCCATATATTCCAATACCGGTAAAGGTAGACAAAATAAGATTTGAAACGGATGATAGATTGATAAAAACCTTCGATCTTGTCTTCTTCGATAAGGAGGATGAGAAAGAATTTAAATATTTTCCAGGTCAGTTTGCAGAACTTTCCATACTGGGCAAAGGAGAGTCCCCGATAGGGATAGCATCATCACCAACTGAAACGGGCTTTCTCAGGTTTACCGTTATGAAGGTTGGCGTTGTGACTACTGCTCTTCACAATTTTGACGAAGGAGTTACAATGGGTATACGAGGTCCGCTCGGAAACTGGTATCCCATTGAGGAGATGAAAGGAAAGGACGTTGTTATTATAGGCGGTGGTTTTGCCTTTACGACTCTACGCTCCCTACTTGTATACATGCTTA
>DAOVFD010000147.1 GCA_030668565.1 Microcaldota archaeon | reverse complement strand
CATTAGGATTTTCCTGACGCCATTTTTTTGTGAGTTCTCCGGTAAATGCTTTGTTGAGGATGGCTGCCCGTCGTTCTTCAAAGGTGTCTCTTGCTTCCTGGATGAGCTCTCTTGCCTCTTTTAACTTGTCAAGCATGGAAGACAGCCTTTTGACGATTCGCTTTTGTTCGAGGAGTGGGGGGAGAGGCATTGGAAAATTAGAAACAACTTTGCCTGAAACTCTTGGGAGATTGATTCCGCTTGAGCTTTCAACAGAAGATCGAACAACATGCGGCAATCCCAAATATAGATTTAATAATACAGGAATGGAATGCTTTTTATTTCTAAAAACCAGGACATCTGTTGAACATACACCATCAGATTCTGCAAGAGTATGTTTATTCAAATATGGCCGAAGTTTGCCATACAAAATATCATTTCTTCTAAAAACGCTTTTTGCACTTTTAACACCTTCGGTGGTAGAAATCGAAAGTATTCCTCCCCCTTTTACCATATGCTCCAGGCCAATATAGGGTAGTGCTTTACCGTTTTGAGGGACGATTTTTTCATTACATAATTCAAAATTATCACAAATTCTTACCCACACCCAATTCCCCGGCACCTCATAAGGCTGCTCATCTTCTTTCACAAGCGCCTCTTCCAGCAATTCATCAAGACTCTTCTTCCCTTTCTTCTTCACCATCACTCAACCCCGCACATTTGAAGATCTTTGATTACTGCCGACAGCAAATCGCTCGCCTGTTCCAGTTTCGCAATGGCTTCATCCGCTGATTCTACGGGGTTGGGAAGGTCTTCCTGGGATATGACCGAGTCATCCTTGATAAGGCCGAGGTCAAGGCTATTGCCTTTCTCCTTTATCTCATTCTTTGTAAATACATTCCACCGTTCAAGCTTTAGTTTTTCCTTCTTTGTTGCATTGAATGTATGCTCAAATTCCTTGAAATGGGATTCTTTCAATGGGTTGGTTTTCCCAAAGCTGGGCATATTGGTTCTAAGATCGTAGAAAAATACTTCTTTTGTATTTCCCTTTTCGGTCTTGCCCTTTGTAAAAAACAGGACATTGGTTTTCACACCCTGCGCATAAAAAATGCCTGTTGGAAGACGCAGGATCGTGTGAAGGTTGCACTTTTGCATGAGGTCTGTCCGGACCTTCTGGCCGTCGCCGTCCTGGAAAAGCACATTGTCGGGAAGCACCACCGCAGCCCTTGATTTTCCATTGGGTCTAAGGGACCGGTAAATAACCTGCAAAAAGTTCAGTTGCTTGTTTGAGGATGGAAATGTCAGGTCATCCCGTGTGGGACGTTCCCCTCCCTTTTTTGTGCCGAAAGGGGGATTGGTTAAAATCACATCATAATCCCGGAAAGCCTTGCCCGCATTGGAGAGCGTATCGCCTAACATGATCTTTCCTTCTATATCATGCAGCATGGCATTCATGAGGGTCAGGCGATATGCATCCTGGACCAGTTCCATGCCACTGAACGCCTCTCTTCGCTGGAATCTCTGCTGTGCTTCCTTCAGGTCGAAAAGTTCATCTGTCTTACCTTTGATATAGCTGTCGGCAGCAATCATGAATCCAAAAGTTCCGCAGGCCGGATCGCCGCACCTTTCACCGGACCGGGGTTTGACAAGCC
>DAOVFD010000141.1 GCA_030668565.1 Microcaldota archaeon | reverse complement strand
AGCATACTTTAAAAGAAGTCTCAATAGTATTAAATTCATATTCTGAATACATGGTACGCATCTTGTGTTTTCTTTCCCTTTTATAAATGCGTGACGGCGTATATCCAGTCTTTACTATATCCTTGCGAATTTTTTCCAGATCTTCTGACTTGCCATAAAACCACGTAATTCCCGAACCTCTCCCGCCGAGGAAGTATATGGTACCATCACCAAGAACATAGCTCATTATTTTCAACAGATACGGCAGAGCTTCTGAGTTGTAGCCTATGGGTAAAAGATTACGTCTCTTTAGATGCAGAAGAATTTGCTGAAGTCCATTGCCTCTTGAATCTTTTCCAAGAGCCATAAGAAATTTCTTTACTGTTTCTTCTCCAACTATCATATCATCCGAAGGAACTTCATATGGAACACCTTCAAACGGATAAATCGCAATACTTTCACCTTCTTCTAATCCATTAAGAAGTTTCATACCATCTTTTGTATAAAATGGATGGTCTTCTGTGTCAACAATTTTTCTCCCATTACTCGTTACTACCTCATAAACTTTGTTATAAGGTTTCCTTTTGAAAAAGTTGGAAATATCTGCTTCGTCAGCTTTCTCCCGGCGAAAATGAAAACATCTCAAAACTTCTCTCCCCCAGATTTTGTCAAATTTTTTTATTGGGATTGAATATCCCATTTTGTGCAGTATCAAAGATTCTCCTGAGAGGCAGTTGATATCGTATCCAACCCCGCCTGGTGAGATAACACCTCCGCTGGAAGGGTCGGTTGCCGCGACCCCGCCTATTGGGAAACCGTATCCCCAGTGGATGTCAGGCATTGCAAGAGAGTACCGGACAATCTCCGGAAGGCTTGCAACATTTGCAACCTGCTGCAATGCCTTTTCCGCATGAGTTTGTTCCAAAAACTTTTCATCAGCATAGATGATCCCCGGTACACGCATACCTTCCTGGAAATTTTCAGGAATACGCAGCCTGTAATCATCTATCCGTTCAACAGAGACATCAGTCATTGAATATTATCCCTAAAACATTTGCTGTAAATGTTCGGTGAACTATATTCCAATCGCTGCCATGTCATTCCGGCCGTAGTGCCGGAATCTCTGAGATTCCTGCATTCGCAGGAATGACACACGATGCACCGAATATTTAGAATTAAACCGGCAACCGTGAACGGTTACAGATATTTATCAACCAGAATGGCGAGTTTCTCGCGGGCTTCCGGCGGGATAGAAGCCCTGTCCGTAATAATAGCATTTTCCAATGCGCAAGCACACGGGCATTTTCTATCTTCCGGAATGCGGATTAACGATTCCCTGATAATTCTTTTTGCCAGACCGGCATTTTTCCGCAGGTTATCGATGACCGTTCCTATCACGACAGTTTCTTCTTTTTCATGCCAGCAGTCATAGTCGGTTACCATTGCCATTGTTGCATAACAGATTTCCGCCTCGCGTGCTAATTTTGCTTCACCAAGAGCTGTCATTCCTATCACATCCATTCCCCATTGGCGGTAAACTCTTGATTCAGCTTTTGTGGAAAAAGCCGGCCCTTCCATGTTCAGGTACGTACCTCCCCGGTGCATTGCTGCCCCGAGCTCGATTCCGACCTGATGGAGAATTTCAATCAACTCCGGGCACACCGGATCAGCAAAGGAAATGTGTGCGGCTATTCGGTTTCCAAAAAACGTGGTTTTACGGGCCTGGTTGGTGCGGTCAAAAAACTGGTCAGGCAGTACAAT
>DAOVFD010000014.1 GCA_030668565.1 Microcaldota archaeon | reverse complement strand
TCTCTTAAATAACCGACCAGAGAATCGAGTTCTTCTCTGTAATTGAAAAAATCTTTTAGATCATCTTTTGGTTTGAGATCGAATAACATAATTGGTTATCGATACCAAAATTTAAAGATTTTACTAATACCCCCTCTTAGTTACTAAGACCCCCTCTTAGTAAATTTATGTGGACTACTTCAATACAAAAATCCAAAAGCGTACAATGGGATTTCCTTTTCCTGGAAAAGCAGGGATTCCCTTCAAGCACACAAACTATAGCAAGCCGGCCAAAACCAGAAACGCTGATGAAAATAGGAGACAGCAGAAGAATTTCAGAACTACCGGGCCTTGGCAGCCCTCCTCTTTAAATTACTTTCTTTCGATATAACCCTAGAGATATAAAGGGTGGAAATTATGTTTGAAGACCTAATCAAATCCGCAAAAGAAGGAACTTCTCCCACTCCTGCAGTTACCAAGGAGGCAGAGCAGAAAGAGGAAACGGACCTGTCTGTAGTAAGGATAAGTGTTATTGGTGTTGGTGGGGCTGGCTGCAATTGTGTTAACCGGGTTGCAAATTCAGGGATAAAAAGTGCGAGAACCCTTGCTATTAATACCGACGGAAAACACTTGAATATGGTTAAAGCTGACAAGAAAATACTCATCGGAAAAACGATAACCAGGGGACTTGGTGCAGGAGGAGACATTGAAATTGCAAAAAAATGTGCCGAAGCGGACCACGACCTTCTTAAGAAAGAGATAGGTGAAAACGAACTTGTTTTCCTCTGTGCCGGAATGGGCGGTGGAACAGGCGGAGGTGCTGCTCCGATAGTGGCAAAGATAGCAAAACAACACGGGGCCATTGTAGTTGCCATGGTAACATACCCTTTTGCACTTGAGAGGGTGAGGCTCAAGAAGGCACAGGAATCAATCAGACGGCTGGTCAGGGAATGCGATACTGTCGTGGTGATAGACAACAACAGGCTTGCGGCCTATGCTCCTAATTTGCCGATAAACAAGGCCTTTGAGCTTGCTGATTCGATTACGACAAGAGCGGTAAAGGGAATATCCGATACTATCATGTTCCCAAGCCTGATAAATGTTGATTATGCTGATGTCAAAAGTATAATGGAGAGCGGAGGGCTTTCGATGATTTCTCTTGGTGAAGCAGGAGGTCATGACAGGGTTGAAAACGTAGTCAAGAGCACACTCGAACATCCGCTTCTGGATGTTGATTATGAGGATGCAAAAGGATGCCTTATCCATCTTGAAGGAGGAGCTGACCTGTCGTTGGGGGATGCAATAAAAATCGGGGAACTGCTTACACAGAGCTTTAATGAGGATTCAGCAATAAAGATGGGTGCGAGGATAAGCCCTGAATTGAATAACAAAATAAGGGTAACTGCTATTATTACCGGGGTAAAATCACCCTATATGTTCCAAAAGGAGGATGCTGAAAGAAGATTGGAAGGCAAAGAGGAAGAGGGAATACAATACCTCTAGTTTTTAGGTGATAACAGATGTTTGTTTCATTCGACCCATTTACATTATTAGCAATAATTTTTGTCTGTTTTTTTGTTCCCGGAGCTCTGCTTTCTTTTTCATTGTTCAGAATGACGAGGACTTCATCCTCGACTGTTGAAAAATCTTCTGATTTTTCAGACAAAAGCGAATTTCTTTTTATTGAAAAGGCATTTATCGGATTCGGGCTTGCCATTGTTCTGATTCCTGCAATTCCATTTTTGCTTTATTTTTTTCTTGGGATACAATATACCTATGACCTTGCCCTGCTTTCGGTTGGGTTGTTTTATCTGATATCAATTGCTGCATTTGCATATACCAGAACTTATGAGGATGTAATCGCGTTTTTCAAGGAAAATAAACTTCTGGCCTTGGTTAAGGAAAGGAAAAAACTGTTTGTTCCTATTCTTCTTTTGATTTTGCTTTTCGTGTCTTTTTGGATAAGATTCGGGAGTTATTCGCCGGTATATCAGGAACTTGATCCTTATTTCTATACCGATGTTGCACAACAGCTTATATCCTTTGGGGAGAATCCGTTTAACGACCAGACTGCATGGTATCCTGAAGTTGAAGTTGACCACAGGATAGTTCCGGAGCTTGGATATCTGGAGGCAATCTGGTACTCTCTCTACACAGGAGGAGACGAATACGACAATATGATTCTTGCGAATATTGCTTCTATCTATCCTGCAATAGCGGCCATGCTTGCGGTATTTTTCCTTTATTTGCTTATAGGTTCAATTTACAGAAGAGAGTATGGTATAATCGGTGCAGGTATTGCCGGCTTTGCACCAATGTTCATATACAAGCTTATGGCAGGAGAACAGGAGGTTCAGCCCTATGCATTCTTTGCCCTTGCATTCTTTTTTGCAATGTACGTCCTGATGCTGCTTAAAAAAGATATGAAATTTGCCGTTCTTTCCGGTATTGCCTTCTTTGCGGTTGCTCTCGGTTCTTCTTCTGAAGTACTTGCTACTGGAACATTAATTATTTTCTCTGTTGTTTACGGATTTGTGCTTTTTGTGAAAGATGAAATGGGTGGATTGAAAGAACTTCTGAAACTTAATGCTGTTGTTTTTGCGATAGGTATCCTGCTTGGAAGTGCTGTCCTGAAAGGGTTGTTTTATGACGGAAGGATATTAACCATGAGTCTTATCCCCGCAGTCATTGTTCTTGCATTCCTGGGGGGCCTTCTGTTGTTCAAGAGAGGGATAAACCTTGTGCTTAAAGAAAAAACCGAGCGATATTTAGTTAAATTTGGTGCGATAGCCGTAATAGCTATCATCGGTCTTTTGTTTGTTCTTTCACCGCTGGGAGAACCGATTAGAAGTATAGGTACTTCTGGTTTCGGGGTTGCACAATACACCAGTTCGCTTTACAGGACGATTGCAGAACAGGGAACTGCAGGCGGATTTCTCCATTCTTCAATAGGTTTTGTTGCAGCACCTTATGAAAGTGTTGGAAATGAAATTTTCGCACCTATAAGTTCAGTGTTGACCGCCGTATTAACACCGATAATAGGAAGCCAGGGTGCGGAAACCCTCACCAGCCCCCTGGAATCGCTTGGTTCACTTCTGGGAACAATACTTTCAGTGATTTTCCTCCCTATTACTGTTCTTATGAATTTCCTCTTTTCTGTTGGTGTTTCAATTATCAATGCGATTCTTGGGACTGATGTCGCTTACACTGAAAAAGGAAACAGCTTCCTGTTCCTCTGGGTTTTCCTTTTCTTCCTTGCGCTTGTTTACTCTGCGTATAGGTTCAGAAATGACACAAAAATAGCAATCCCCCTCTTCTTTGCTGCTTTCATACTCCCGCCTTTCCTTGTCGGGATAATAAAGGCAAAGTATACTATTTATTCGGCTTTCCTACTGGGTGCAGCTATTGCGTTTATTCTTGGAGAAACCAGCAACTTCCTAAGAAATTTCAAAGGGGCAGGAAAAGAGAATAAGCTTCTCAGTTTTGATTTGTCTGAAGAAAAAAGAAACAAGTATGCAGGCTATGTCATGGCATTCGGTTTTGCAATTCTTTTCTTCCAGTTTATTCACGGCTCATTGGCACCTTCCCTATTCATAAGTACGTTTACGCCACGATTCCAGGATGACCCGCTTGCTGCCCAGGAGAAATTTCGGGAATTCTGCAGTGACAGTGGGGATAGCACCGTGTGCTCGGCAGCGGCAGACCCAATGGGTTATGCAAGTCTTGGAACAAATTATCAGTACAATTACAAACTATGTCTGCTTTCACTCCTTTCAAACTATACATATTACTCAGGTCCTCCGAAAAGCGCGGCAGGAGAATACCAGGCAGCTGCCCTAAGGTGCCACAGGCTTTCAGATTATTGGACAGAGTCAATGGAATGGATCAAAGACCACACTGAAGAAGGTTCAAGAACAACCTCATGGTGGGATTACGGCCATTGGATTAATTATTTCGGACAGAAAAATGCAGTTCTGAGGAATGAGCACGCATCACAGAATATGATAGGTCAGGTCGCATATTCATACATCCATGGAACGCCTGAGGAACTTATTGAATTCATGAAGGAGCATGATTCCAAGTATGCTTTGTTTGATATCGAACTCATTTCAAGCGGGAACCAGCTTGGAGGGAAATATGGTGCTCTCAATTACCTTTCCTGTGCGCATATGAACAGAACGAATGTAAGCTTCTCTCCGGGACAATCTGCCTGCGAAGCAGAGCATCTATGGGAGATTGTTTATATTCCGAAAGACCCGACGGGAAGAGCGTGTACCATTTCAGAGCACCAGGGAAAAACGGGCGTGATCGGTTATAAGATGTATATTGGACCAAGTTCAGGAGCTGCATATACGCTTTACTATCCTGATTTCTGTCGCGGTGCGATAACTGATGCGAATACCAAGTATTACTGCGATAATTATGTACATGCTGAACCTGCATACTGTGTCGGAGAGGTAACGCTCGCAGACGGAACTACAGGAACAGGAACTTATTATCTTAATGAGACGTATCCAAGCGGGGATTTAAGGCTGAACAAGGCAATTTTATCTTTCCCGTTTGAGATGAGCGCAACCAAGCATCTGGGTGATACTGTTGCATTCACACTTTTCTACACGAATGACAGGATATGGCTTGATAACGGCAACATAATGGGTGGGTATGAAGACGCAAAGGGTGAGTTCTATAACTCAAATCTTTACAGGGCTATTTTTGTTGGTGAGATACCAGGGTTCACAAAGGTCTTTGATAACGGGGCTGTGAAGATATACAAAATAGAGGAATAACAGTTTATTGAAAAACTGAATAAATTGCTATACGGTTTATATAGAAACTAGAGAAAATGCAAAGATTTATAAATTTCTAACCCTAAATCTATTTATGGAAAGATTGTTCGGAGAGCTCTTGGCCAGAAATGAGAGATTCAGGCAAGAGGAATACCTGAAAAAGAGATTTATTTACGAACGGATAGTGGATGTCAGAAAAAATTTCAAAGGGGTTGTCGGGATATATGGTTTGAGAGGGGTGGGAAAGACTGTTTTGATGAACCAAATATCCAAGAACTACTCCAATTCCTTCTATTTCAGTGTAGAGCATCTTGTAAGAAGGGGCATCGATCTTTATGAATTTCTTAAATATCTGGAGGGTCATGGCTACAGAGAAATATTCATAGATGAAATCCAAAAATACCCTGACTGGCCGCTTGAGATAAAGCTGTTTTATGATGAATATAAACCGTTATTATGGATAAGCGGTTCATCGGCCATATCACTTCAGGAAAAAAGTGCGGACTTATCGAGAAGATTGACACTGATCAAGGTTGAGCCGTTCACATTCCGCGAGTATCTTTATTTTAAGAGGGGTGTGAATCTCCCAGTAGTCCCTCTCGACGATTTACTCGAGAGAAAAAATGAACTCACGAAAGAGATTGCACCTTACCTGGATGACCTGCCCCCTTACACGAGCACTTATGCCCTGCCTGCAGCATATTTCGAGAAAAGCCCGGATGTACATGAAAGAATCATAAGGAGAGTTGTGGAGCAGGATATGCTCTCCCTGAAACGGATGGATGCCTTTTACATTGAGGCAGCTTACAAGATCCTCAACTTTTCAGCAACCTCGCTGCCGGATAAACTCAGCTATTCCAGGCTTTCCAGTTCGATTAACAAGAATATAAGCATGATAATGGAAATGGTCCGCTTATTTGATATTTCCGGAATTTTCAACATTGTCCTGCCTTATGCACGAGGTCATAAACTCGTAAGAGTTGAACCAAAGATACTTTTTGCACCTTCGTTCCGGAGTGCTATAATCAGGATGATTTCTGCTCAGCCCGCAATCGGGGCACTGCGGGAGGATTTTTTTGTCTTTCATGTCCGGGATGCCCGTTATATAAAAACTAAAAGAGAACGAAAAACACCCGATTATTTTTATAAGGATAATATATTCGAAATCGGTGGTCCTTCAAAACGCACAGCCAAGGCCAAAGGTGGTTATCTTGTTGTTGATTCATTAACCCTCGAGAAGAACAAGATTCCACTCGTATTGTTCGGTTTATTGAAAAGTTGAATAAACTACTATACCGTTTATATAGAAACTAGAGAAAATGCAATTTTGAAATAAATAACGGATAATTATTCGTTAATATTCGTTAAATTTGAGATTTAACAATTACTTAACGATTATTACGTCTGAGAAATTTGTATTTTAAAATAATTGTTAAGTTTTATAAATATAACCACCTATATTTTAACTATGGTATACCGATACGAAAGCCGCTCTGTTGAACTCAAAGAAATACTTTCAAAAAAGGCAAAATTCAGATCGAGGAACACAATATGTGCAATGGCAAACAGTGGAGGGGGAAAGATAGTCATTGGTGTGAAAGACGATGGCAGGGTTGTTGGAGTAAAAGAGGGGGAAATAGACAGAATTCAGAGGGATTTGGAAGATATGGCTCAGGGCATCTCACCGGTTCTCCTTCACAAAATAATTGTTGAAAAGACAGAGAATAAAAAATTAGTTGTTATGGAGATATATCGGGTGGAAGGCTTTTGCACAGTCAATGGCGTTGTTTACTATAGATTCGGAAGCCAAGACCGGAGGCTCGAAGGGAAAACGCTTCAAGACTTCCTAATACATAGACAAATCATTTCATTTGATACTTCAAAAAGCCGTGCAACACTGAAGGACCTGGATATGGACAAAATCATATCCTATCTGAAGAAAAGAAGCCCTGGAGTGGAGATTAATAGGAAGAATATAAATGAATATCTCCAGAACCTTAATCTTATTAGAAAGAACGGAACCTTGTGGGTAACCAATACCTGTGCACTTTTTTTTGCAAAGGATGTTTCAGTATTTGTTCCTCAAAGTGAGATAAAAGTGGTGCTTTTCAGGGGACTTGAACCAATTGAAATCGTTGACAGCAGATTTGTAAAGGGATCACCACTTCAGCTTTATAACGAAGCCTTTCAATTTGTATGGAAATACGTTCCAAAACGAATTAAAATAACCGCTGGAGAAAGAAAAGAGATTCCCCTGGTTCCTGAGATGGTACTGAGAGAAAGTATCATCAACGCCCTGGTTCACCGGGATTATTTTAACATGAACGCCAGTCAGATAAATCTCTTTGATGATAGAATTGAAGTCATCAATCCCGGCAGGCTACCAGAAGGTGTTTCTTTGTCTCTTTTGGGGACAGTATCCATTCAAAGAAATCCCTTAACCTACATGATTATGCGCGATCTTGGATATGTCGAGGGGCTTG
Source organism: Microcaldota archaeon (assembly GCA_030668565.1). Classification (GTDB taxonomy): domain Archaea; phylum Micrarchaeota; class Micrarchaeia; order Anstonellales; family Bilamarchaeaceae; genus JAVZJR01. The sequence goes on along the minus strand of DAOVFD010000014.1, from coordinate 5,971 downwards.
GCACAGGGATACCAAGGATGAGAGAGGAGCTGAGAAAGGCAGGACTGCCCGAGCCCGTATTCCAGGAATTGGGCAACCTCTTCAAAGTCGTCATCTATATGAAAAAAGGTTATGGTAAATTGGCGAAAAATGAGTTTTGGATAATAAACTTCTTAAAGCACAACCCAGTGATGACCTCGAAACAGGCTGTTAAGACGCTTGGGATTTCAAAACCGACAGCTGTTAAGTTATTGAATGGCCTGGTTAAAAAGGGTTTTATAAAGAAGATTGGAAAGACCAAGGGGGCCCATTATATTATTCGTTAATATTCGTTAAATTGGGGATTTAACAATTGCTTAACGATTATTACGTCTGAGAAATTTGTATTTTAAAATAATTGTTAAGCTGAGCCTCATAAAAACGGATTAAAAAGAAGCATAGTTAAGATTTTATAAACCTCTTGCTAAGGGTAATACGATGTATTCGAAGGATATTGAGGACTTTTTGAAAAAGAACAATATTTCAGTTGGGGACAGGATAGAAATAAGCGGTGAAAAGGGAAAATTCGAAGGATTATTGATGCCAAGGGTTCAGGGAGAAACTGAGGTTCTTGTTTTGAAACTTGACAATGGTTATAATATCGGAATAGGGTTTGAAGGGACCGAGATAAAACTGATTGAGAAAGCAAAGCCGAAGAAACCTGAAAAGAAGCATAAGGAAGGAAAAGGGGAAATTGCAATTCTTGGATGTGGGGGAACGATTGCTTCAAAGATAGAATACAAAACAGGAGCAGTTTACCCCGCCATAACACCTGAAGAGCTAAGAATGACTTTTCCTGATATAGAAAAGATAGCAACGATAAGGTCGAAGTCTCTTTTTTCCCTTCTTTCCGAGGATATGAACGCAGAGCACTGGAAGATTCTGGCAAACACAATTGTTGATGAGATAAAGGAGGGTGTAAAAGGAATTGTTGTTATGCATGGAACCGACACCATGACGTATACTTCTTCTGCATTGAGTTTTATGCTTCAAAACCTTCCTGCCCCGGTTGTTCTTGTAGGGGCCCAGAGAAGCTCTGACAGACCTTCCAGCGAGAATGAGATGAATATGCTGAATGCAGTTTATTGCGCAAAGAAGGATATCGGGGAGGTTTGCGTGTGCATGCATGCGAGCATGAATGACAACTATTGCTATCTTCATCATGGAACAAAGGTACGGAAGATGCATAGTTCAAGAAGAGATGCTTTTCGTTCCATAAATTCAATGCCCATAGCAGCTGTTAATTACATGAACGACCGGTTTGAGGTTCTTTCCAAATATAGGAAACGTTCCCAAAAAGGAAGCTTGAAAGCAAGCACAAAAATCAATGATAATGTTGCGATGATTTACGTTCACCCGAATATAAAACCGAAGCTGCTGGAATCGCTTTCAGATTATGATGGTGTTGTTATTGTAGGAACTGGATTGGGTCATGCCCCAACAAATCCATTTGATGACAGGCATGCACGTCCGCTTCTTCCTGCCATAAAGAAACTTATCGACTCAGAAATTCCTGTTGTTATGAGTTCGCAGACGATAAGCGGAAGGTTATGCATGAGGGTTTATGCTGCGGGAAGATTGCTTATGGGTGCAGGAGTAATCGGCGATGGAGCAGACTGGACACCTGAAACTGCTTATACGAAATTATGCTGGGTACTCGGACAGACAAAAGACATGAAAAAAGTGAAAGAGCTGATGATGACGAATATTGCAGGCGAGATAAGTGAACGTTCGGTAATGAAGGAGGAGTTTTGATGAAGATTGGAATAGAAGTTCACCAACAATTAAATACAAAAAGACTATTCTGCAGATGTCCATCCATGCTTGCTGAGGGAAAAGACCCAACAGTAGTTATTGATAGAAGACTTCACCCGGTTTTCAGCGAACTTGGGGAAATTGACAGGGCATCGATGGCTGAATTCGAGAAGTCCAAGTTATTTGAATATCAGGCGTTTGAGCAATCGAATTGTTTGATTGAGCTTGATGAGGAGCCGCCATTTCCACTTAACAGAGATGCATTGATGACGGCTTTGGAAATAGCACTTCATCTTAACGCAAAGGTTGTTGATGAAATACATATGATGAGGAAAATAGTCATAGATGGAAGCAATACTACTGGTTTCCAGAGGACTGCGATAGTAGGTTTTAACGGATATCTTGATACGAGCAAAGGGAAGGTTGAGATACCACTTATTGCAATTGAGGAGGAGAGCTCCGGAATTGTAGAGACAAAACACGAAAAAACGGTTTACAGGCTTGACAGACTTGGGATACCTCTTGTTGAGATAACCACTGACCCAAGCATAAAGGATGGGGAGCATCTCAGAGAAGTTGCTGAAAAGATAGGACTTATCCTGCGCGCTACTGGAAAGGTTGCAAGAGGGCTTGGAACAATCCGCCAGGATGTAAATATTTCTACTGAGAAAGGAGCCAGGGTAGAGATTAAAGGAGTACAGGACCTTAGAATGCTGGGTAAATTTGTCAGGAATGAAGTTTTAAGGCAGGAGAAACTTATAGATGTAATCGATGAACTGAAGAAAAGAAAGGCGTATCCTGTGAAATCAAAATCAGTAGATATCAGTGAGGTCTTCAGAGGAACCGATTCAAAACTCATCAAAAAAGAGATGGAGATGGGTGGAAGTGTTCTTGCTATTAAGCTTCCGAAACATGCAGGGATGCTTGGAAAAGAACTTCAGCCCGGAAAAAGATACGGAACAGAACTCAGTGATTATGCAAAACACGCCAGGGTTAAGGGAATAATCCACAGCGATGAAGAGCTTTCAAAATACAATTTTAGTGAAGATGAGATTTCGAAAATAAAGGAGAAGCTTTCCATGGGGGAAAGGGATGCATTTGTTCTTGTGGTGGCTCCAGCGAAAAAAGCGGAAGCAGCACTTGCAAAGGTCATGGAGAGGGCGAACATGGATTATGTTCCTGAAGAGACCAGGAGGGCGAATCCTGATGGAACAACCTCTTATCTCAGGCCGTTACCGGGAAGGGCGAGGATGTATCCTGAAACGGACGTTCCTCCAGTACTCATAGATGAAAAACTGCTTGGTGAAACAAAAGAGAGAATGACTGGGTCCTACGAGGAAAAAAAGAAATCCCTGGAAAAGATTCTTAACAAGGAAATGGCAAACAGAATGCTTCGTTCAAGGCATCTTAAGCTCTTTGAGAAACTCGCTGCTGATGGAATTGACCCGATGCTTGCTGCAACCACGATAGAAAATACTGTGGTCTCCCTGAGAAGAGAGGGTTTCGGGCTTAAAGATGTTGAAGGCTCACTTACAGAGCTTTTCTCAGAATACAAAAAAGGAAAATTTGTAAAGGCTGCTATTCCCGATATACTGAAAGAATTATCAGAAGGAGAGAAGATAACTGAAGTTCTGAAATCTGAAAAACTAAAAAGAATAAGCGGCAAGGAGCTTGAGAAGATAGCGAAGGAGAATGGTCTGGATATAAAAAAGATAATGTCCGGATACCGTCTACGGGTTGACCCCGAAGAACTAATGCAGATTATTAAAAAATTAAGGAAATGAGGGATTTTATGGCTCTTATGGATATGTTTTTGGGATTATTGGAACCGTCTACGTTTTCTCTTGCAACGGCACTTTTCATCATAGGATTCATCGTATATGAGTTACCAAGGTCCGTGAAGATAATGGATGAGGAATACACCAGCGGATTTTATCCTGAAGGGGGAAGGGTTTTCGATGTTATAATTCTGTTCTTCGGTCTCTTGTCAATCGCTTTTCTCTACCTGATGGAGGGGGTGCATAAGGTAACCGACTTCATGATGCATGAGAGCCTTATGCCCGTTTACCTGATAATACTGATAGCAGTCCCGGTTTTCATAGCACTGGGCTACCTTAAGAGATTTCTGGCGAGAGTGGATAAACAGGAGTCGGTTACGGTATTCCTGCTGCACAGCTTCCTTGATTTGGGCCATACTGTGTTTTTCATATGCTTTTCGCTGCTCTTCATCCCTGTATTGCTATACTTTCTGTTCGTTTGGTTGTGATTCCACACAGGAAATCCTTGGAATCCAATAACATTCTTAAAGATTTCCGATTGTATATTTATCCTGCAATACAGACAAATGGTGATTTTTATGGCAAAAAAAAGAAAGACGAAAACCAGAAAAGCAGCACCAGCAAAACATGGACATGCTTTCTATAAAGAAGCACACGACCCACATGCCCATCTTCCGGGTTATCTTCTCATAGCTTTCGGTCTGATGGCTCTTCCGATAAACTTCGGATTGATTGATGAGCTGGAATTTGCAAAGGCATGGCCACTGCTCCTTGTAATATTCGGCTTTGTACTCCTGGCAAAAGTACAGTTGTGCAAACTGAAAAGCAGATAATCAGAGTTTTTTCAGTTTTTTAATGAAATCAACAAGCCTGTTTGAATAGCCGTACTCATTGTCATACCACGAATATATTTTTACCTGTTTTCCGATTGCCCTTGTAAGACCTCCGTCAACTATTGAGGATTCAGGCCTTCCGATTATGTCTGTTGAAACGGGCTGCTCTTCACTGTACGCAAGAACGCCCTTCAGTTCCTCATTTGAAGCCCTTTTCAGTTCGCTGTTTATCTCTTCTGCAGTCGCCTCTTTTTTCAAAACAAGCGCAATGTCGTTGATTGAACCGCACGGAACGGGAACCCGCAATGATATCCCATCCATTTTTCCTTCAAGGTTTGGGATAATTGTTCCTATTGCCTTTGCTGCTCCGGTAGTTGTCGGAATTATGTTAATTGCAGCAGCCCTTGCCCTTCTCCAGTCCTTGTGGCTTCCGTCAAGCACCCTCTGATCGTTTGTATAAGCATGAACCGTCGTCAGAAAACCGCTTTCTATTCCGAAGTTTTCGTCTATAACTTTCAGAACAGGTGCAAGACCATTTGTCGTACATGAAGCAAGTGAGAACAGTTTCATCTCTTTCGTAACAACATGGTCGTTTACCCCGGGAACCACTGTTGCATCGCATCCTTTTCCAGGAGCAGATATGATTACCTTCTTTGCTCCTGCCTTAAGATGTTTTTCAGCATCCTCTCTGGAACGGAAAACTCCCGTGCTCTCAAGGACGATATCAACATCGAGCTCTTTCCATGGGAGTTTCAGCGGGTCTACCTCCTGAATCCATTTTATTTCATGGCCGTTTACCACGATTGCATCTTCTTTTGCCTCAACAGTTCCGTTGAACCTTCCATAAACTGAATCGTATTTGAAGAGATGCGCATGCATATCCACAGGACTTCTCGTGTTTATTGCAACTATGTCAAAATCCTTTCCCAAGGCGCCCTGTGCCACCGCCGCTCTCAGAAACATTTTTCCGATTCTTCCGAATCCGCTTATTGCAACCTTCATATTCTCACCCTCAGTGAACATATAACCAGGGAAAATAATAAATGTCTAACTCATTGCCCTTTTTTCCACATCCTCTATATCAGCCAGTATTCCATCAAGCTTCTCTTTTTCGATATAAACCGACAGATTTGATATTCCCAGGATGAAATCAACAAAAATCATCAATGCACGGGTAAGAAGACCGAATGCAACCCCGAGAGCAACGGGAACGCCGAACAGGAAAAGAATCCCTGCAAAGGCAGCTTCTGATGTGCCTGCACCCGCAATAGTGGGAATCGGGATGAAATGTATGAGTGTTATCGAGGCCTGGAATATTCCAATGAACAAAAATTCAACTAGGAAATCGTCAAACAGTGATATGTTAAGGGCTTTGGCAAGGCAGAACCATTCGCATGTTTTCAAAAACCATGAACCCAGCGTCAGGCCTATTATCGCCCATTTCTCCCTGAGCAAAACGTTTGAATTGTCCTGCATAAGGTGGAAGAGAGCAAATAATTTTTTACCGAATGGAAGAGCTTTGATAAATGAAAACCTGTTCAGGAGTTTTCTTGAGAACAGAAGTGCAGAAAAGAACAGGATAACCAG
>DAOVFD010000027.1 GCA_030668565.1 Microcaldota archaeon | reverse complement strand
CTTTTTACCTGGAAGTTTTTTCCTGTGGTTCCTTGGCCGGGTAGTCTTTAAATCAAGTGCCTCTTTTCCACAGTTTTTTTATGCTTGGTCGTTACCCCTTCTAATTCTTCCCTTAACAGTAGTATTCGCTCTTATCATCGGTCTGATTTATCAGCCTCTTACCTGTCTAAGTGTGTTTTTGTTCATTCTCTGGCCTTATTTTACGATAGTAGCAATAAAAACTGCCCATAACATTACTTACCCCCAAACGATACTGCTACTTATAATCACAAACATCTGTGTTGGTGTTGTTATAATGATTTTATATTATGTTTATCTTGGATTTATCTATACCTCTTCGACGGCGGTACATTTTGCATTTAACATAACAAATAATAGCGATGGTTCATTCACTGCGACTTATGCTTACATATCGAATACTACGGGATTGCCGACAGAGATATGTTATGTCACGTTTCCTGCTGGGTGGAAACCTCTAAATAAAGAAAATAAATCTGAGGTGGAGAATAGATTGAATAAGACCGTACCTTTAAGTGATACATTTTATAAAAATAAAGACGAGTTTATTTACTTTGAATATGGTCTTCCCCGTTGGGCTGGTTTCAAAAATTGCGAAAAGGATGAAAATGGAGAATATTGGCTGGAGAAAGGTTTTGATACTGATTATGGAACATACGCCACAGAGTATATGCTAATCGAAGAGAACTTACTTGAAATCTGTGATTCTAAGGTCTTAAATAAAAACAAAACACTGATACGCCATCTCGTCAGAGGGGACTTCATCGCGCATGAACTCGGCTTTGCGGCGATCTATCAATCTCCTTATGGAGAAGATCAAGATCTATATTTCATTATCGATAATATTCAATGTTATAAAGGAGAGGGGTGATTGGGTGTCACGTTTTCGCTGGAAGAGGCTTTTTAGAGGCGATGAAAAGAGTGTAGAGAAGACATTCAGGAAAGAAGAACCTTTGCACGAAAATGTAAATACAGGATTTCTGAGCAGAGCTAAGCGCACGGTTGGAGGTGCTATGCTTGGTTTGACTCTTGCAACCGGAATGGTAGCTGATGTTGGTTGTTCTGGAAATAAACAAGACATAAGCGAACAGGATGCAAGCGAAGAAAGAGATGTGGGCAACCATGATGGAACTGGAACAAGTGTAGTAGTTAACAAAGCAGCCCTAACCGATGAAGAAGGAAAAGCGATATTTGATGTGAATGGTGCAACATATGAGTTGAATGTTAATGATTTTGAAAGCGGAGAAAGAATTTCCAATCTGCTGGTATTTCTTTCTCTGAAGAACGATTGGGGAATCTATATCATCATTGACCAGGAAAACAGATATCATCCAAAAATTGTAGGTATTTCTTCTTTGGAAGATTCTGAGGAGGGTATAGGCGGTGGTGGTCCAGAGACTAGAGTAACTAACGTCGTAGAAGAAAAGAGTGGGGATATCTGCAATGCTTTGACGTGGCAGATTACACAGGGTATAAGTCCAGAGGAATTATACAGAGATAGACATCTTGATGATGAAGAGGAAAGCATAATCCAACAAAAGTTTGATCTTAAAAAAGATGACGTTCCCTTAAGCGAACTAAACGATGTCTTTAAGCAGCTTCTGGAGATTTCCTTAAGTGAAGTAGCTGAAAGGGGCATAGCTGCAACAGCGGTGAAGGCTGCTACAGTACTTGGAGTAAAAGTCGGAAAAACTGGGGGTCAGATAGGTACTGGAGTTGGGTTGGTACTGACCGCGGTGGATATCTGTGCTGCTATAGATACACTGGTTTGGGGAACATATTACCGAAGTTTATGCTACGAAGAAAATGACAAATTCGAGATTTGGAAGCTAAAGGGTCCTACACAGGATATTGATATTCCTATCCCACTAACCGACTTAGAGGTAAATCTTCTAACAAACCCAGTGTTTGTCATTCTGCCAAAAGAAAAAGAGGACCCTAATTGGGAAGTGCCAGTTGGGCATATCGATGGTAAGATAAAGCTTACGGAAGACATCCCAGGCTTCCCGGGTTATATGAGAGTTTATCTTGAGCATATCGATGGAAGGATTCCTCAGATAACGTATATTCCACTTTACGATTTTATAACTCACGAAAGCGAGTTCTATTTTACTGCCAGCACATGCGAAAACTACAATCCTACGTATAATCTAGGAATTCATGCAACGCCACTTTATGGAAATCCGACGACGACAATCGAATTTAATAAACAAGAAAACGGAGATGAAAAGGAAACATACGACATCACATTTTATCTTAGCAAGGACTGTGAAGAGAGTTACCGAACATTCTATCGTGATAGTGATGGAGATGGTCTGGGCGATAAATACAACTTAGTTGTTTCATGCACTGAGATGGACGGATACATCGAAAACGGTAATGATTGTGATGATGAAAATATAGGTGAGAGGTGTCCTGGTTGTTACACACTTTCCTCTTTCAGAGTGACGAGTACCTTAGACATCTATGGAGATATTGTAGTTTTTTACGGAGATGGTATCCATTACGCCAATATACAAAGTGGAGAAATAAACAGCATGCCAAGCACAGAAGAATGTAGTGTTGGTGGAATAAACCCGCATATTTGGGAGGATAAGATAGTAACGAGCTGTTATGGTACCGCCTGCGATGGCATTTGTCTATATAAAATTGGTGAAGAGAATATAGAGATGATAGATGAAGGAGGCAATTCAAGCATCCAAGGTAACAAAATAGGATATATAGGGCAATCATGGATATCCGAATCTGACTACCTATGGACATTTAAAACTTATAATCTCACCACTACCGAAATTCAGGAAGCAGTATTACCAGAAAATTTTGATGCATACAGTTTCATACCTACATTGATTCACGGCTCCAGAATAACGGCTTTACTCAAACACAATGAAGGTGGAGGATGGAAGACTGACTTGTGTCTCTATGATTTTAATACTGGAGAATTACGGATTATTGATGCCTATGCCGAGAATAATGGTGAAACATGGGCGATTTATGGAGATAAAATAGTATTTGGGTCATGGACCGGATTTCATGTCAGTGATGTATTCGTGTATGATATTCCATCTGGCTCAATTAGATTACTTACAGATGATTTTTCATTTGCTGAGCAACCGGATTTGTGGGAAAACAAAATGGTTTTATACGGTGCAAACGAGGGAAAAACAGGCTTATTTGTGATGGACATCACCAGCGGCGTTATAAATAATATCATTGAGGAGGGATCAGAATCTATGTATTCCCCAGGAATATATAACAACACAGTAGTCTATTTCGGTTCGACTGATGCATCCATATCACTAACGGCATGTATCCTGGATGATGATTAAGGAGGATAAAATAAGCAAACCTACTTCTTGGCCCTTATTTCTTTATTCTTTGGTCTAAGATATCTTGAACCGCACTTTCTGCATTTCTCAGCTCCCCTTTTATTCCTTGCCTTGCATCGCCTGCATATCGAAACTGCGGTTATTCTTGCATCTGCTTCCGGAAATTTACCCATTAAAACTCACCGTATGTATTCAGCATATTTGAATGGATATTTTTAAAAAGGAGTTACCTTCTTTTGGTCTTTCTTCGTTTCACCGGCTCCTCTTCAGCTTCTTCCTCAGTTTCTACTTCTTCCGGTTCTTCCTCTGGTTCCTCTTCTTCTATCTCTCCTTTGATTTCCTCTTTCCTGTGTTTTGGTTTTCTTCCCCCCAAACGCTTCTCTATCTCATCTTCTATTTCCCTTTTCTTCCTTTCCTTTGATTCGAGGTCCTCTTCAACACGGCTTTTTCCGAGATAGAAACCGCTGGCAAACCAGATTATCGATAGTATTATTACAGCAATCGGGATTCCAAGATAAAGGAGGGGAACTATTGTGACTGCGAACTGGTCTCTCAATTGCAGAAACATGTCAGGAACAATTATTCCGCATCTCGAGATTGTATCGACATTATTGACAGAAACAAAATCAATTACGCCCTTGCCAAGATAGCTCAGATACGAAATCACGAAATAAAGTCCGCCTATGACAAGTGTTGCTCCGATAATTGCCAGAACAAGACTTATTAGTTTGTTTTTCTTCATCATACTCATCATACCAACCCCAACTCTTATTCACTAAAAAGAAATAAAAACGTTTGGAAAATCCTGAAAAGAGCATTTTTACATATGTTATAATAAATAGCATATAATGTTATATATTTATAAATACTTCTATACATAATTATATATAATGAGACACATAAGGGGCAGGAAAATATGTAAAATTCAAGAATGCTTTAGGTCAGGGACGGGAATGCAGGAAAGCATCCAGAAAGCCGAGGATAAGGTCCTGGGCGTATTCGTATCATTATGCAGAAAACACAACAACAATATGAAGATGGTATGGACAGAATTCAATTCTTATCTGGAGTCAAGCGGAAAAACAAAGGTAAAAAAAGCACTCAGAGAAGCGGCAGATAGAATGTCTGTCATGTCAACTAAAGAAGCGGTAAAAATACTCAAAAAGGTTGGTTTTGAATCGAGAAGCAGGGTAGAGGTAGTTGTAACTATTAATATAGACGGAGAAAGCGTCTCTGTTACAATGCCGAACGGTAAAAATCACAAATTAAAAAGCAGAGATTATGCTACCCGGATTCTTTGTGCGATAGTAGGAAGCAAAGGAAATGAGGCATTCGAATATCTTCAAAGAGTGATAGGGGATAAGTCCACAAAAAGCACATTCAGAAAGGCAGCCCACGAGATGAGCAGCTTCTAGTTGTTTCAGAAAGTCTTTAATAATGTTTCCTTTAAAAGTAAAACCGAGTGTTATGAGGAGTAGAAAGAGAGTGAGGGAGCATCAGAATACAAAACCTTCTGGAAATCCGTTAAAAAACAGAGGATTAACCCGGGTGATGCCTCTTCCTGAGATAATAGATATAGTAGACAGAACAAAAATGGGGGAAGCTAGAAAAGCAGTAAACCTGCTTGATTCACAAATAGAAGCGAGAAGAATCGATTTGATGAGTTTTGATTTGGAAAACGTAATTGCTGCCGAGAACTGCCTGAGACTGAATACTGATGTTAAAAATCTCAAAAAGGTCAAAAAGAACCCCAAACTCGGTGAGGAACTGGAGTATATTACCAGGATTATGCAGGAAATTGCAGTCCTTGAAAGCAAAAAAGAAAAGATAAAATCCGCAGATGCATTTGTAGAGACTTTCCGCACAGACTAATTTTAAAAAAAGAAAAAAAGAAAAATTAAGGTTCGGCAAAATCACATTTTGCCGTTCGTGAACGAAGTTCACGGCTCTATTATGTCCTCAGTCATCATTATGTCAAAGTCAGATTCATCGAAGACGTCTATATCGGACATACTGAGTTCTGTATCAGGTTCCGCGGGTTCTTCAGGCGGTTCTATTACTTCCTCTTCAAAGTAAAGAGGCGCATCTTCCTCATCAACAGTTACGCCTATCTGCTCATCTCCGATATCCGACTCCACCGCGGGCCCTATCGCGCTTTCCTGGGGACCTACGCATCCGAAGAGAAGGAGGGAGAGAAGAACAATCGTTCCTCCTGCTAGCAATTCTCTCATGTCATTACCTCCTAAACTCCCCTGAGCTGACTGAAGATGTCCTTGATAGTCCCTGCTGCCGACCTGATGTCTTCCCATATTGATTCTCCAACACCTTCGGCGTACTGTTCATAGCCTGTTTCCTGCACTCCTCCATCTGCTGATTCGAGATAGCTTTCTGCTTCTTCGACTTCATCTCCAAGGCCCGCTTCAATGGCATCTTCCTCGAGATAATCCAGAATTGCATCAAGTTTTGCTATCTCCGCTTTTGCAAAGAAGTGGTGGTTTATTCCCTCAACACAGCCGTTTCCGAGGCAGTAATCTCCGATAACTTCTCGTACCTCACATCCGGTTGTTGCACTGTCCACTGCGTCTTCGAAAGGCCCGATTATGACATTTCCTGCGTCCTCTATTGTTGCATCGACTCCTGACATGTCAACGCCTTTCTCTGAAAGGTCTTCGCTTCTCTCAGACCAGTAGTCGAGTGCTGCGTTCATCCAGTTAAGCTTCTCGTCAGCGATTCCCTTCATACTATTGAAGTTACAGGTCGCATAGGTTTCATTCAGAGATAGGTAATCCTCCCTGAGTTCCAGCCTTGTCTCAAGAGTCACGTTCCACTCATCGAAGTTATCCCTGGCTCCTCTAATTGCATCTTTGGTATCTACGAAGTCAGACCGTAGAGTGTCCTGCATGTACTCCCTGAAAGCTACCCTGTCTCCGGCCTGCGCCAGGTCATAAAGCTCATTCATATCATCGTTGAGCGTATCCTGATAGTCCGTAAGATAGGAGGCTTCAGGTACTTCGTCCGCCATTGCATCTATTAAGTCGTTTGTGAAATCAACCCTGCACTTTGCATTGTCGTAGACCGCCATCAATCCAGGTGTCATATCGTATTCAAATCCTGCTGCAGATACCACGTTTACCGCAAGCAGCAGCATAACCGGCACCAGCATCATTTTGTTTTCCATTTTTCTTACCTCCGTTTTTGTTTTTGTGTCCTGCAATCGCAAAACCGAATTTGCTACTTTGAAACGGTATTTATATGTTTCCCGGAACAAGTGGAACAACTTCCGAAGAGAGTTTAAAAAACAGGGTGGAACAAGGGCTGGAACAGGGGCTGGAACAAAGGATGAAATTATTTCTTTTCCAGTTTCAGACTACAGCAAACCGCTTGAGTGCAGCATTAGCAAAACCGGTCTCAAAACTTTTGCGGTTTGCTATAATTAGATTCCTGTCCCAACTATTAGTTCTGGAGGTTTGTTGAATTTTATTTCTTTTCTTATTTCTATATCTCCCGATTCTACAGCATTTCTAAAAATGTCTTGATATTTTTTGAATTTTTTAGCTCCGAGGAGGACTATGCCATCTCTCAGGCTCCCCCATACTATCGCGTTATAGCCCTTCATACCTTTTTCAAATTCTTCAGTGGTAAAGCAAATGGACTCAAGAGAACCTTTGACATCCCATAGATCTAAAATGGCAGTCATTCTCTTGAATATGTCCTTATGAAAACAATTGGAAACAAAAAGTATATCATAATCGCTTGACTTTAAAGATTCGCCGCGTGCCCTTGATCCAAACAAAACTGCAAATTCTAGAGGAAATTTCTTGTTTACTTTGTTTATGAAACTGCTCAAAGTGTCTTTTTTACCCATGCTTACTGCCTGCTTTAGAAAATTTTCTGCTTCTTCACGCATAAGATAAATGAAAGTGAGAGTGTTTTAAATGCTTTTCATTTCCCCTCTAATTTCAAACTAATCAGATTCCTGTTTCCTTTCTGCGATTTCTGGATTATTTTAATACTATTGTTAATTACAATTATTGTAAAATACAATAAAAAGTAAGTACCGAAAAAGCAAAGGAACATTTTTAAATATTATTGTTAATTACAATTATTGTAAAATACAATGAAAAATTTTACAAAGAAATTTTTCAGCAGTGTAAATTATTGAATTTTACACTACAATAAAAAGTGAGAAAATGAAATTTATAAATAGATTTGAAGAACTCAAGGACCTGGAAGAATATTATGAGCTATCGAAAAGAAGGCTATTTAGTGTCGCCATTTATGGTCAGCGAAGAATAGGAAAAACAGAGCTTATCAAAAAATTTTACAGTAACAAAAAACACATCTATTTCTTTGTTTATGAAGGGAAAACGCGGAAGAATACCCTAAATGATTTCACAGAAGAGCTGAAAAGGAAGGGAGTGATCGAAAAGGAGGTCTATTTTAAGGGCTTTGATGAATTCATAGACCTGCTCTTCAGTAAATGTGAACAGCATATAGTGATTTTTGATGAAGTCCAATATATGAAAAAAATATATCCTGCTTTTTTTTCAAAAATGCAGAGAAATTTTGATGAGAATAAAGATAAAAAAATTCTTTTTGTCTTTCTTGGATCTATCGTTGGATTAATGAAAAAGGTATTTGAGGATAAAAAAGCACCACTTTATGGAAGGATAAAAGCCAAAATAAATCTGAGGCAACTAACATATGCGGATGTCAGGAAAATGCTCGCTCAGTTCGACTATACGGAAGAAAAACAATTTGTCGAATTCTTTGCATTGTTTGGAGGCGTTCCAAAGTACTATACCGCTATTGAGGATTTTGAACTAAAAGGGAAGAATCCCCATACCGTTATAGAACGGTTTCTGCTCAGGGAGAACGCGCCTCTGGGCGGAGAGGTTCTTTCGGTTTTGCGCCAGGAGTTCGGCTCAGCGAAAGGTTACTATTACTCAATCCTGGAAGCCATCGCAACAGGGCACACAAAATTATCTGAAATTTCCTCCTATGTTGGAATAGACCAGACATCGCTAACATCTTTCTTGCGTGATTTAAATGAAGATTACGGACTTATCTCCAGAAAAACTCCAATTACCAAGAAGAAAAGTAAAAAAGGAGTGTATGTTCTGAATAATAATTTTTTCAAGTTTTGGTTTAGATACATACACCGAAATATGGGAGAATATGAAATTGGCAATTATGGCATGATTTCCAAGAAGATTGAATCAGAGTTCAATAGCTTTGTAGGTGAAGCTTTTGAGGAGGTATGCAAACAGTTGCTCCAGAAACTGGATAAAGAGAGTAGGTTGCCTTTTCTGCTGGAAAGGATGGGCAGATGGTGGGGAGCGTACAGAGATGAACATGGTGAAAGAAAAACTGCTGAAATCGACATTATTGCCTTGAATGAAAAGGAAAAGAAAATCCTATTCGGGGAATGCAAGTGGAGTGAGCAAGTGAATGCATCAGAGGTGCTCAAAGAGCTCAGGAAGAAAACTGAGCTTGTTGAATGGAACAAAGAAAAACGAAAGGAATACTATGTTGTATTTGCGAAGAGTTTCAAAAAGAAATTTAAGGAAAATGATGTGTTACTTTTTGATTTAGGGGATTTGAAGAAAACATTAGGAAAATAAATTATTTCCCCTCTAATTTCAGACTAATCAGATTCCTGTTTCCTTTCTGCGATTTCTGGATTATTTCACGATTTTCTAAAGAAGCGAGTCTTCGGGA
This sequence comes from Microcaldota archaeon, assembly GCA_030668565.1. GTDB lineage: Archaea > Micrarchaeota > Micrarchaeia > Anstonellales > Bilamarchaeaceae > JAVZJR01. The sequence continues at coordinate 2,447 of DAOVFD010000027.1, read as the reverse complement.
TAAAGTCGCTTTTGGGATATGGGTATTAAGATAGATTTTTGCCTGGGTCGTTTTTCCCTTCTGTTTTGCTATTTCACGAACAATTTCCTTGTCAATTTCATCAAGGGTTTTGAAAACCTCATTTGATTCGAGCCAGTTCTTCTTTTTTGTTTCGGGTTCTGGTTTTGGAGTTTCAGGTTTTGTTTCAGGCATGTACTTTTTTCTGTATGAAAGATAACTGATGACTGCAATTGCCACGAATACAATAAACAGGAAAATTCCGCCAAGGTCTTCGTTTCTGATAATCTGATATCCTGCAGTCATATTGAATTTTTTCAGTGATGTTACGTTCTCAGCATTCCAGGAAACAAGAAGAGAGTCTCCCGATGATTCAACTGCGCCGTTTGTTTTCGTAAGCACCGAACCCGAAGGAAGCAGGACTGAAGTGAAAAATGAATCCACATCTTCTGAAGAATACATTTTCATTTCAAAGGCCCATAACGAGCCATCCTTTGAGGTAAATTCTTCTGATTCAAAATATATTTTCACATAATCCTCCGGAACAACAAAGGATATGCACGTGCAACCCTCCTCAAAGCCGAAACCGGATTCCAGAGGGAGGCCGGACCGGTCATACACTTTTGCATCGTGAAAATTTCCTGAAAAACAGAACGAAACGGATTTATCCTGCGAATCAATGAAATCAATTTCCGAAGTTATGGACGAAATCCCGTAATCGTCAACTGAGACGTCCATGGAATAATCCGAAACTGATGAGAAGGATAATGAAACAAGTAACAAAAAGGCAAAAACAGAAAACCTCGCCATAGATTTACCTTTTTTTCTTCTTTTTCTTCTTGGATTTTTTCTTCTTTGGTTTTTTAGCAGGTTTTTCTTTCTTCTTGGGCTTGGGTTTTTTCTTTTCCTTCCTCTTTTTCTTTGGCCTGGCCTTTTTCTTTGGTTTTTCTTTCTTTTTCTTAGGCACTTCCCTTGGTTTTTCTTCTTTTTTGGGTTTTTTCTTTTTTGGTTTTTTCGGCTTGGGCGCCTCTTTTTCCTCTACCTGCTCCCCAATTTCTTCTGCTGTCCTGCGGGCGGGCTTGGCCGGACCGCTCTCTTTCATCTTGCCTATAAGACTCTTAATGAGCTCTTCACCTTTTTCAGACATAAATATCCCCCTGAAACAAAGATTTTTAAGGAGGACAAGCTTTAAATAGATGACATTATTAAAATAAAACCTACCAATCTTACTCCAATTTATGGGAGAGTATGAGGTGGATTAATGGTAACTGTATATGATGTGGATCCAAACAAACTCATAGAAAAAGTAGCGGAAAAACTAAAAGGGGAGAAACTTGCCAAGCCCGCATTTGTAGGACTTGTAAAAAGCGGTGCACATGTAAAAAGACCTCCGGAACAGGAGGATTTCTGGTATGTCAGATGCGCTTCGATACTGAGACAGGTATATGTCCGGAGTAAAACGGGGACAGGGAGTCTCAGAAAACATTACGGAGGAAGGAAGGAAAGAGGCGTAAAACCTGAGAAGCACGCACCCGCAGGAGGCTCTACGATAAGAAAGGCCATGCAGGAACTCGAGAAGGCGGGTTTGCTGGCAAAGGAAAAGACAGGAAGGATTCTTACGGCAAAGGGAAGGAAATTGCTTGACAAGGCTGCAAAAGAGGTAAGCGGCTGATGAACGAAGAGGATGAAATAAGAAAAAGAAAGCTTGAACAACAGAAAAAAATGCAGGAATCGGCAAAAATCGAGGAACAGCTGAAATCAGCATTAAGAATCGCGCTTGACGAAACCGCATATGAACGGCTTATGAACGTAAGCTATGTCAACAAGGAACTTTATGTTAACGCCGCCAAGCGGGTGATTATGGCATTCAGGCAGGCGGAAAGAAAAATAACAGAGGATGAAATTTTGTTTCTCATCCGCTCATTAAAGGGCGGGCGGGAGACCAGAATAACATTCCGGGAGAAATAGGGTGTTTATAATGAGTAGGAAAGGCTCCAAAAAAAAGAAAAGGCTCGCAAAAGCGGCAAAGAAGAACAGCAGGATACCTCCATTCGTGATGCTCAAGACAAACAGAAAGGTTACAGTGAACAGGTACAGGAGGAACTGGAGGACAGACAAGCTCCGCATAAAGGAGGACGATTAACATGGTAGAAAAACTTGAAAGAATCTATACCGTTCCTTTGGGGAAAGCATACGAAGTGATGAGAGGCAGGAGGACAAGGCGTGCAGTCAAACTACTCAGGAAATTCGCAGGCAGGCACATGAAAACAGAAGAAGAAAACGTGTTTCTCAGCAACGCGCTTAACAATTATCTGTGGAAAAGAAGCATACAGAAACCCCCAAGAAGAGTAAAAGTGAGGCTCATAAAAGAAAACGGAAAAGTGAGGGCTTATCTTGCCGATGAGAAGATAGAGGAGAAGAAGGCTGAGCCCAAAAAAGAGGAGAAGCCC
>DAOVFD010000083.1 GCA_030668565.1 Microcaldota archaeon | reverse complement strand
ACAGGCAAAAGATATTTCACGATAATTAACCCCAAACTGGTGAAGGAATTGCACAGAACTTTCAACGGTTTTCTGCGAACTTCCAAGAAGCTGTGCATTCGTATTTATCTCTTCCCTTGATAAAAATCTCCTAAGGAATTTGTAATTCCTCCGAATTGTTTTCGGGTTCATGCTTAGAAGTTGTGCCTGAGATGCTATTTTTTCTTTTGTAAGACCGAACTTCTTCAGCGAATCTGCGTTTCTTTGGAGTGTTTCCGGGTTTATATTTAGGAGATGTGCTTGAGATGCTATCTTCGGTTTTGATATACCTAGTTTTTCATGAAGGAAGTTAAAGTTTCTTTGGAGTGTTTCCGGGTTTCTGCCGAGAAGGTGTGCTTGAGATGCTATCTTTTCTTTTGAGAGGCCTAATTCGCATAGCTTTGCATATGCTTTTCGGACTGTTTCATCAGGGGTTCCTTCGAGAATTTTTCTGAGTGTTGGATTAAGCTCATCTAATCTATCGCCTATTAATCCTCTTAGCAATTCCTCACTCGCCATATGTTATATAATGTGTATAAATAGGTTTAAATGCTTTTGGAAATGCCAAAACCTTTATTAAATTCATTATTATATAAGCTATATTGCAGCGTCTATTCATATTGCTCTGCGGGTGGGTTTTTGGAAAACGAAGATAGTTCCTCTGTGGTATCCTTCTTTCATGATTTCTTTACGGCAGAATATAAAGAAAAAATCGACAAACTGAAGCTATCCTATCCGGACCAGAAGAGCATTTACGTGGATTATCATGAACTTGAACTTGTAAGCCCCGAGATAGCTGACCGCCTTGTAAAAGAACCTGAGATGATTACCAATGCTGCAGAGGAAGCATTACATGAACTAAAACCATACATACCAGGTGGTGTGAAATTCAAGCCGCATGTCCGTTTCTATAACCTGCCTTCTGACACATTCCTCATAGAGCATCTTGGTTCCACAAACATCAATGAGATGGTTGCATTCAAGGGAGTCGTAACAAGAAGGGCGGAGGTAATGCATAAGGTCAAGGTTGCTGTTTACAGGTGCCTGATGTGCAATGAAGAGGTAAAATTCTTCGTGGACAGAAATTTTATCCCTCCGAAAAAATGCGAACACTGTAAAAAAATAGGTACAATGAGGCAGTTGGAGGAGAAAAGCGATTTTGTTGATATTCAGAGGGCAGAGGTTCAGGAGCTTCTTGAGAGAGTAAGGGGAGGGGCACCGGCAGCGCATGTTGAACTTCTGCTTGAAGACGACCTTGTCAACAGAATAGCACCAGGAGACAATATAGAAGTAATGGGAACAATGCGGCTTAGACCTCCATTGAAAACAAGGCAGAAACAGGAACTTGTATACAGCAGGTATATAGAAGTAAACAGTGCGCAGAGTCTTAGGAGGGACTTCGAGGAGATAGAAATAACCAAGGAAGACGAAATGAGGATAAAGGAGCTTTCAAAAGACCCGAACATAGCAGAATATCTTGCGAAATCCATTGCACCTTCAATTTACGGACATGATGAAGTGAAAATGGCGCTTGCATTGCAGCTATTCGGAGGAACAAAAGGAAAGATAATGAAGGGTGGAGCGACGATAAGGGATGATATCCATGTTCTGCTCATAGGTGACCCTGGACTGGCAAAATCAAGATTCCTTTTGAGCGTGAGTGAACTTGCACCAAAAAGCATTTACGTAAGTGGAAAATCCGTAACAGGAACGGGGCTTACGGTTTCTGCAGAAAAAGACGAGCTTGGAGAGGGGGGATGGACATTAAAGGCAGGAGCATTGGTACTTGCAAGCGAGGGTTCTGTACAGATAGACGAGTTCGACAAGATTGCCGAAGATGACAGGGCCACATTACATGAAGCAATGGAAACAAACACTATTTCCGTTGCAAAGGCCGGCATAGTTGCCAAGTTCAGGGCAAAAACTGCAATACTGGCTGCAGCAAACCCGAAGTACGGAAGATTCGACCAGAACAAGAACCTTGGAGAACAGTTTGATATCCCACCCACTTTGCTTTCCCGTTTTGATTTGATATTCCCCATTGTGGACGTTCTTGATGAAGAGAAGGACTCAAAACTTGCAGAACACATTCTTTCAACGCACAGGGGGGAGGAAAGCTTTGATGAGGATGCTTCTTTCATAGACCGGGATCTTCTTAGAAAATACATATCATACGCAAGAAGATACCTGTTCCCAAAACTAAGCACAGGTGCGTCAGAAAAGATAAGAGAATTCTATGTGGAATTGAGGTCAAAAAGCAAGGATGTCGGCTCGGTCGCGATAACCCCCAGATATCTTGAAGGCCTTGTAAGACTCGCGGAGGCAAATGCAAAAATGAGACTCAGCGAAACGGTTGAGGCTGAAGATGCCGAATCTGCAATCAATCTTTTCAATTACGTAATGAAACAGATAATGATTGACAAGGAAACCGGATTGCTGGATGTTGATGTTGTGGCCACGGGCAAGCCAAAATCAACAAGAGACAGACTGCAGAAAGTCGATACCATAATGGAGATACTAAGGGAACACCTCAAGCATGCGGACAGTGCGGATATCGAGGAAGTGATAAAGGATTCCGCATCCTATGACATTGACGAGCATGAGGCAAGAAGGATAATATCAGAGCTGAAAAGGAAAGGGGAAATATATGAAAAGGAATACGGTCACTATAAGATAGTCGGTGAAGGTTGATGAGAAAAATCGTGGCCGGGATAGTCCTGTTCTTCGTCTTATCGCAGTTGCTTGGGATATATACGGGAGTCGTAATACTCGGCGACATCCAGCAGAATCCGTATGTAAGTTCCCTTGTCGTAACAACCGATACCGAAAGCACTGCAAATGCATTGTTTTTCATGCTGTATGTCCTCGTTGGTGCGGCACTGATGATTTTCCTGATAAGAAAATTCGGCCTGCACCTGATTATTTTCAGGGCTATGGAATTCCTTCTGCTTTCCACCGCATCCTCAATAGTCTTCTATTCGGTCCTGCGCATCTTTTTCGGTTATGACATAAGCACTTTGGGTGGAATAATCCTTGGCCTTTCCCTTGCTGCAATCAAGCTGTTTAAACCTTCATTCAAGAATGCCGCTGCGATTCTTGCAACAGCCGGTGTTGGAGTGATATTCGGTATTTCGCTTAGCCCGCTTCCTGTAATAATCTTCCTGCTTTTACTTTCAATTTATGATTATATTTCGGTTTTCAAGACAAGGCATATGGTCGAGATGGCTGAGTTCATAGTCAAGAAAGACCTTGCATTCACAGTTACATCAAAAGAAGTGATAGAAGGAAAGGAAAGAAGAATAGATTTGGGCACAGGTGATTTGATTGCACCGGTTATTTTCGAGGTTTCAACATTAAGCTACAGCCCTGCCGCAACGGTTCTTGTATTTATAGGCGCACTTATTTCACTTGCGGTTTTCCTGTTGCTTGTATGGAAAAAAAGAATAGTTCTTCCGGCATTACCGCCAATTGTTTTCGGAATGCTGCTTTTCTTCCTTCTTGGAATGCTACTCGGGTTTTACTGATGTCTTAGAAAATCCGGTAATCATTCAATAACTATCGCAGGTTTGTTCGGCATTGCATTTTTCGCCTTCTCATGCTTCTGCTTTGCATCCGGAAGAACTTCAACCTTGCAGGAAAATTCATCCTCGAAGAATTCCTTTGCATCCTTTAATATCTCCAACTCTTCTTTTTCACCCATCTTTATTTCAGGAAGGGAATGGATGTTTTTCATCAGCGGCTTAACCATTCCAGGAATATCTTTCATATATATTTTGAGTTTTGCATCTTCCTTAACTGCTTTCATAACCTTGTCAATGGATTTTTCTTTTCTAAGAATATCATATGTCTTTCTCTTCCAGTCTCCTGCAACATAAATCGTTATCTTCCCTGGCTTCTTTCCTGTCTTCTTTTCAATGAGTGTTGATATTTTGTCTATGTCCTCCTTTGTCTGTTTTATGAATTCCTCCGCCTTCTCAAGTTTGTCGTCAACTGCCCTTTCATCCGCCTTCGGAAAATTTTCAAAGTCAATAAGCTCCTTATGCCCGAGCTTTTCCCAGAATTCATTTGCGATGTGGGGCATGAAAGGTGAAATTACAACAGTCCATTTTTCAAAGAATTCCTTCAGGTTTCTTTTCTTTGTTCTTTTCATGTACCATTTCAAATCCGAAACCATGTCATAGAAAAGCTCCATCGAAAGTCCACGTAAGTCAAAGTTCTCATAAAGCTCTTCCGCAGCTTTAAGTTTCCTGTTTAATCTTGAAAAAAGCCATTTGTCGGCTCTTGTATCGGGTTTCCCTTTCTCCTTGATTGATTCATTAAGAAGCCCATCCATGAATGTAATCCTGCTCTTTATTCCCTCAGCTACGGTCCTGTTGAAATCAGTGTCATGAAGCAGGTCAGCACCGCAGACTACTGAAAATCTTATTACATCCGCACCATATTCTGCAATCGCTTTTCTCAGCGGCAGAATGTTTCCGATACTCTTGCTCATCTTT
>DAOVFD010000145.1 GCA_030668565.1 Microcaldota archaeon | reverse complement strand
GCCAACCTTCAAAAAGATGGTTGTATGCCAGGCTGTTATTCATAAAATATTGGTGTAAGTCGATAAGTGGCAATGAATTTTCTTTTGCAAGATCACGGATAGCCTGAACCAATCCGGATAGATGTGCCTGCCGTTGGCGTAGTTCGTCCATAGTACAATTTATGGTCATACGCTCCGATACAGGAGGTAATGGCACTAATATAAGCATATTATTTGTATTTACGATATTTACCTTGTTTCGTTCTCCGGGGATAACTTCTTCCTGGTTTGCGTTTTGGTAACATTTGCTTCCTGATCAGATCCTTTAGTTCTTCTACGACCCGGGGACCATCTCGCATATACTCTTCCCTTTTTGTCAATAAGAATGTTCTTATTAATCGTATAGAACTTTTGTATGAAATCCTCTTTGGGGGAAAAAGGCATCTCCTTGATGCCTTCATATATAATCTGTCGTATCAGATTATACGTCGCCAATGAAACATTTAACTCCTTCAGAATCATCTCCGGTGTTTTAGACCGAAGGATATTTACATCCATTATGGTTTTTATTTCACGGATACCTATTTCTATATCCCATCGTGTAAGATACTGGATCTGAAATTCATCTGCGCTGATCCCTTCGTCAAGAACCGTTGAGAGTAATGTGTATTCTTTTCCCTTAGAACTTTTACATTTTATTCTTCTTACTCTTATTTTGTCTTGTGTGTCATCTTCTTTTTTTAACCATGGCGAACGTTTTACAGGTTTTTTAATTTCTATTATTTCATCATTATCGCTGATCTTTTTTACCATCTGATAATTCCTTTTCCGTTTAGCTGGCACAATAATATCTATCCCTTGTCTTATGCATTTTGCAAGTATCTCATAACAGTTATACAGGTCATCCAGATACGCAATGCTACCCTTTGGTAGTTTATCAATCAGATCATAAAACAATGCTAATTCGCTTTTATGGCGGTCAGATAGTGCAAATCCAGAGACCTGTCCCGTACCCCTTTCTATAATAGCTACTAATAATCCCTGGGGGTAACCCTCTTGTGCCACACCATTATGCAAAACCTTATATTTATCCCTTAACGCTGGCGTATCCTGCATTTGTATATAGGTACCATCCCCAATAAATATCCGACGGTTATGCCAATGGGAATAAGAAGTTTTTACTCCTTTCATATGACTGGCCTTGAATAGTTCGGTAGTCATCTTCAATGGAAGCCGTGTTCTTGCTTTGCTGTATGCTGCCGTATTTAATGATATATCCTGTTCTTTACTTCTGGGTAGTGTAACTGTTTTTTTCCAGGGCCGTCCTGCTTTGGGTTTTTCTCTCGCCTCTTTTTCATGTTCTTTTATTTTCAGTAATGCCTCTTCATATGTTTTTTCCCTGATCTTCTGGTGAAGCCCATAATAAAGTGCTACTGAATTTTTCAATGATTTATCTTCCTGTGTTGCCGTTAAAACCATTGTCAACAATGTGCTCACCGGACTAAAAACCCTATTCCTGCTCTTTTCCGGCATTTTCCTTTTTAATATCTCTTCAGGAAAGTTGCTTTCCAACAGATTTAGTATATTTAACTTCTGCTGCTCCTGAATAATGGTGCTGATTGCTAGTGACCTGTTTTGTTTCATTACTTTCGTTTTTTGATTACAGGTCAAATATAATAAATTATTTATTAAGTTAGTGCCATTACC
>DAOVFD010000128.1 GCA_030668565.1 Microcaldota archaeon | reverse complement strand
TACTTTTCTCTGAGAATCGTGTTATTCCCCTTTCAATCTGCTTTCAAGTATCCGTCTTCTCACCCTTGCAAGATAATTATAAGCGGAGGCGTGCTTTGCACCCTTTATCAGCATTTCCACGGCTTCCTGCGCATATCCAATCGAATCAACTTTCGATATTATCCCCACGGTATTTCCGTAAATGCTTAGATAAGAGTCGGTGGCGTTTTCAATCTCCTCCTTCATCTTCCCATTTTCTCCTATTACTCTGCCTTTTATCCTTTTTATCGCCTTATCCGTGGAAAGATACTCCTTAAGGTGAAAGAGATATAACTGGTAATCCGGATTTATCAGCTTCATGGCTTTCTGGGGGTTGAAACCGCGCCCTATTGCTATTATGACATCTTTTGAGAAAAACACATCTGTGCTTTCTCCCCTTATGACAACCTCTCCCTCGGAATTAATATCAAGTTTTATGTTACATTTTTTTTCTATCAGTTCCTTTGTCTTTCCGTTCGGACCTATCAGGACCTTGACTCTTTCTGCTGGTATTCTCACTATTTCCTCTTCCATCCGGCCACCTTTCTTTTCAGTATCCTCTTTATCTCTTCATCCGGTTCAGCTTCCATTCTTCTTTTCAGGAGTTCATAATCTTCCCTGTCCAGCTTCATATCCTTGATTATCCCCGCAACCTTCCTTCTTATCTTGACATCCCAGTGATTAAGCAGGCTGAGTAATATTCTTTTTACCTCTTCATCTTCTTTCAGAAGGGCTATCGATTCTATTGCATTTAGCTGATTCCGGTCTATGTCTCCCCTTGCAAAAATACTGACTTCCTTTCTGAGTTCATTTACAAGTTCCTTATCCTTCAGCTTGGGAAGGTAGAACAGTGCATAAGGGTACGCCTCGGAATTTCTTAGCGCAATTTTCAGGTATTCTTTTGTCTTTTGTTTGTATTCCGTTTTAAGCAGATGTCTCATTGCCTGAACAACATATTCCCATGCTTTTATTTTACTCTCCCTGGCGTCTTCAAGGAATTTCATGAATGCATCTTCCCATTCTCCATCAAACACCATCATCAGGGTATATCTGGCAACGAACTGCGGACTCAGGCCGTAGAAATGGCTGCCTTTGCTTTCTATTACTGACAGGGCTGCCTTTACAAGTGCGATTCTCTGGCTTTTTACCTTATTCAGGTCTATGCCAGGGGTTTTTGTAGCTGCGTAAGAACCGAGGATTTTCCAGAAAAGGTCTCTTATATTGTAATCTGGACCAAGTTCGAATTTTGAAAGTTTCAGCTTCTTTTGAATCTCTTCGGCGGCTTCCTCATCGTCGTCCCCCCCGAACGTCTGCTTACCCATAAGGATAACTTTTAGAAATCAATATACTTAAATCTAATTATGGCTTCGAATGAAGAGCTGGTTGGGTATCTTGTCAGCGGCGGATGGATTCATTCAGAGAGGGTTAAAGAAGCGTTTCTTGCAGTTGACCGGATTCATTTTGTACCAGAAGGAGCGAGGAACTCTGCTTATTACGACACTCCGCTTCCCATTGGTCAGGGACAGACCATTTCCGCCCCAAGCGTCGTTGCCTTTATGCTCGAAAAGCTTGAGATTCCCGATGGAGCGAAAATCCTGGAACTCGGGGCAGGTTCAGGGTACAATGCCGCTCTCCTTTCATATCTTGCCGGACCAAAGGGCAAATTAATATCATTTGATGTGGTTCCTGAACTGGTAGAGATGACAAAGAAAAACCTTGCAAGATGGGGAAAAGCAAAGAATGTAGAACTTTTTGCAGGAGACGGGAGCTGCGGATATGAAGCAGAAGCGCCATATGACAGGATAATAGTGACCGCAAACATGCCGTATATAGAAAACCATCCTCTCATAAAACAGCTTAAAAAAGGCGGAAAGCTGATTGCACCTGTTGGAGACAGGTTCTACCAGGATTTGATTTTGTATTCAAACGGCACATACAAGAAAATTCTTCCTGTAATGTTTGTTCCGCTGATTGGGAAATGCGGTTTTCCAAAAAAATAGTTCATGGTGATAAAAATGATGGTAGTTAAGAAAGTCGACCCCGAGACCTTAAAGAGTGTGGAAAACCCATTTGTTATCGCGTGTGATGGGTGCGCTCGTCTGTGCAGCGTGGGTGGAGAAAAGGGTGGCAAAGAACTTGCTGAAGCACTTGGATGCGATTATAAACTAATCCCACGTTGCTGTGCGGAAAGAACGGTAAAGGCACTTATGAAGGGTGTACCAAAGGACAAAACACTCATTGTCCTCGCATGCTGTGCAGGTTT
>DAOVFD010000138.1 GCA_030668565.1 Microcaldota archaeon | reverse complement strand
ACTCCTGCAGTTCCTGCACTTGTAAATGCATTAAGCGATGAGAATAAGTATGTTGGAGGGGATGCGGCTTGGGCGCTTACTCATCATCATGTAAATAAAGGAGAATGGGATAAAGTTGAAGAATTGCTTGAATATGATAATGAATATGTTAGGGTGAGTGCGGCTTGGGCGCTTGAAGAAATCGCAAAAAAATGCTGGTCAACAGAAACGCTTGACATGATTCAAAAAGGATTTGAGGATTATTATAGAGAATGGAAGAGTAAACAGCCGCAAGGACCATCTAAAGAAAAAATTGACAGGCAAATTGAAATATCCGAAATTATGATATTTATTTCAAAGAGAAAAGCCGAATCATCAAAGGAAAAAGGGGAACTTCTGCTCGGAGACACAGTAAAGAAACCCAAGAAAGATGGAAAAGTCTACAGGGAGCTTAGAAAGGTGATACGAAATGCCTGAATATAAAAAGAAGAAAACACCAGTGAACGGTAGGCTTATTCCATTCCCAGCCAATAATAAAATGGCAGACCCGGACAGGCTGAAGAAGGAAATAATTAAATTCGTTAAGGACAAGAAAAAAGGCTGCCCTGCAATTGCTACTGCCCTTGGAGAGAGTAAACTGGAGGAAATCGCAGAAAAAAGAATCTTCGAGGACGTCAAAAAGATAACAGAATATCTGAATACTGTCCTGAAGTCTCTTGTGGAAGAGGGACACGATTATACTGCAAGGCAGATTATACTGAAACCTGATGTTCTTGGCAAATTCTATGACAATCCTGCTTTCAAATCAGAGCAGTTTTCAAACGCTGCCTACGGCCTTGCAGGTGCAGGGGAGGATTTCAGGTATGCTATGGAAAACTTTGTTGAAATAGCAATAGATAACATCAATCTGAATATCTTGTGGAAGCCTCTTATTGATGACCTGCTCAAACTTGACGGAATCGGTGCTGCATCCTATTTCCTTACTGGAGAACATATAGAATACATGAAGAAATGGGATGACAGGATAGCACTTTTTGACGAGGCAAGGGAAAGATACGGACTTGATGATTATGTTAAAATCAGGAGCGGAAGGAATGTCGGCCTGCGTGAAGGTGAAAGATTCGAAACATCCTCAACCGGCGCGATATATGCTCCTGCTTACAATACTGTTTATCCTGACAAAGAAAGGAACATGATGGATTACAGGATATCTTTGAACCATGAATGCGGTCATCACAGGTGGCGTTCGTTCAGGATAAATCTTGGCATACTCGAACTTGAAGCTGTTGGTGCTGAATTTCTCAGTGAAGGAAGAGCGCCTGACGGACACAAGGTTTTCAGGGTAGCTCACAAGGACAAGGACGGTAGCAGGAAAGTGATGGAGCTTAGGGAGTACTGGGAACTGCTTGAAGCAGTGAAATATCCGAAACTGCTTGCATTCCTCCACAATGTTGCGGATGACAAGAGAGTTGACGCTCTTAACATGATTAATGTTCCTGGTATTGCAGAAGAATATGCCGAAAACATAGAATATCTTCTTACAAAAAGACCAAAGCTCGGAAAAGCAGGGCTCGGACCTGTGCTGGAGGGTCTGCTTCAGGTTACTGTTGCAGGAAAGGTAAACGGTGAACCGGATGAAAAACTCTGCAAAAGACTGAAAGAGATACAGGACGACCTTGCCCATATGGAGATACATGTAGATACGGACGGAACCGATTCGATGAATGTTGCACTTAAATGGTACAAAAGACTGGAGCCAGAGCTTGATGAGCTTGCAAAACGTGTTAAGGAAATAGATAAGGAGCTGGAAAAGCTTCTTCCCAAAAATTTCACAAACTCGGAAACTTCGATAAGCAACAATGACGTGCAGGTGGTGGCTGAAGACCCTGGTCAGATAATTATTTCAAGAAA
>DAOVFD010000063.1 GCA_030668565.1 Microcaldota archaeon | reverse complement strand
GATACTGCGCCATGCGTTACAAGGATTGATTTTTCAGTCATAACCCTTTTGCATAAATCATAGAATTCCTTTGAATAGAAATAGTCGCCTGCTTCACCAGGGTCAGTTAGGTCCGAAACAACAACATCGAATTTTTCTTCCGTTTCCTTAACATAGTCCAGTGCATTCCCAACCCTTATTTCCGCACGCGGGTCTTCCCAGCTTCGTTTGTTTATTTCAGATAGATGGTTTTTTGAAGCTTCAATTACATCCCCATCAATATCAACAACAACTGCCTTTTCAACCGGGTGTTTCAATGCCTCCCTAAGGGCGCAAAGGTCTCCTCCACCCATTATCAGAACTTTTTTCGCATCGGCCATACACATCGGAACATGAATCAGGGATTCATGGTATATGAATTCGTCCGCCTCTGCAACCTGTATGGTATTGTCAAGGAAAAGAACACGTCCGAAGGCTTCAGAATCCCCTATATCTATCTGCTGGAAATCTGATTTCTTGGAATAAATCTTATTGAAGATAACATAATTGCCATAATTTTTTTCTGAAAGTTCGTAGTTTACTTCCTTCACAGTATAACCTGAATGGTCTCGAACTTCTTCTTAACGGCTTTAGCGAACTGCCCAACAATGAAGAAAGTTCACCTTTTACCTTTTCCATTTCCAGAGGGCCCATCGCAGCGCATAAATCAGCTTCTATCAGTGAGGCGGGATATGCATAGCTTTCACTTATGGCCGAAAGTGAGTTTATTATTTCAGGTATTTTCACGGAGTTGTTGTCTTTTACGAATTCTATGCGCAAAGGTAAATCAAAATCAGATGGTTTAATGTAAAAACAATAAACCTCCCCGAATTTTTTGAGTTCTGAAGTTGCAGGCGTATCCTCTTTTGCATACGGGAAAATGCACGTCCTTTCCCCTTTCTTAAGAAGGAAATTCGTGAAATAACTATCTGATACTATTTCCTCTTTGATGTTAAGCTCCCTGACAAGTCTCCTGCTTCTCGTATCCTTTATCACTCCTACAAGATTGCAGTTTCCCCTGCATGTTTCATAAAGCTCTGCATAAAGTGCGATGATTTTGTTGTATTCAGGATAGATGATGCTTTCCTTGTTCGGCATATCATTTGGAAGAGGGAGAAGGGAACCGTCAAAAAGCAGCACTTTTGGTGAGAATTTCTTTACTGCCTCCATTGCTGTTTTAATCTCCATGTTAAGCCTGAAAAGCGAGAAATAAACTTGGGATTCATGCTCGTCAAGACCGAGTTTTGCATCCAGAATAGAAGGCGGAAATTTTTTGGGGAGATATTTGCACAGGGATAGTTTGGAATTGGAATATTCAAATAAAACAGCCACCGCTTTTCCCATGGCTATGTCGCTGCCGTGAAATCTCTCTGAAAGAAGGCCGCCGTCAACCGCGCATACCGGATAATCTATTTTTCCGGTTTTTACGGGAAGAAAAAGTTCATTGTCAAGTGCGCCTTTTATGGACCGGGAATCGCTTTTCCTGAATTTCTCTGCTAGCTTCCTTATTTTCTCCTCGCTTGATTTGATTGTATCCGCAACCTCCGAAAGCTCCGCCATAAATTAGAGTTTTGTTGCATGTTTTTAAATATCTATATTCCAGAATAAACCTATGGCACTTTCTGATGTAGACATTAAGAGAATGCTGAAAGGCGGGAAGATAAAGATAAAACCGCTAAAAAATGAGCAGATAGGACCTGCCAGTGTGGACCTGACATTGAGTGATGAGTGGTATCTCTTCAGGGAAAAATATATAGGCGAACTCGTGGATCTGAACAAAGTGGATTTCAAAAAGGCACACAGGAAAGTCAGGGCAAAAACGGTAATCCTTCTGCCTGGCGAGATGTGTCTTGGAAAAACTGCCGAGAAGATAACACTTGCCCCTGACATAATGGGGAGGCTTGAAGGCAGGAGCAGATATGCAAGGATGGGATTATCAATACATGTAACATCCTCAGTGGTCCAGCCGGGAAGCAACAACCGCCAGGTCCTGGAAATAGTCAATCTTGCCCCCTTTGCAGTAGTTCTCCATAAAGGCATGAGGGTATCGCAGATAATATTCCACGAAGTGAAAACACCGACTTCAAAACCTTACGCAAAACACGGTAAGATAGCAAGGGTGCAGTAATGGAAATCAGGGAACTATCAGTATTTCAGATTGCAGTTGCATTGCTCGTTGTACTGGTAATAGCAGGGATATTGAATTCACAGATACCCCAGCCGGATTTCGAAACATCAAAATTCGAACATGTGGAGGCTCCGCTTTACAAAAACACCGAATTCAATCTGAAGAGAGGGGAATATTACACGTATGACCTTACATACGAGAATGCTACAGGCGGAATAATGTTTCTGGTGGAGGGGGGGGCGTACTGCACATTCCTTTCTACAGACTCCCAGCTCCCAAATGCCAAGAGAGTGTGCGTTGATAGATATGGAAATGATGACAACGGTTCAAACGTATCGCTTTCAGAACCCATGATATTCTTTTTCAAACCCTGGATGCTTGCTGTTGATGACAACTGGAAATGGAACACAACAATTTATGCGGTGGTCAACGATACACGAGTATATGTTATGGATGTTTGTTACAGCACAATAAGAACAGATATTATAGAGGGAAGGAAAACATATGTCGTAAAGATAGAAATGGGGGAAGACCAGGTATTCCATGACTGGATTGACGATGAAAAAAGAATACTGGTAAAGGAAATCGGAGGCGGGATGACCGTTGAACTCGTGAAAGGACTTGAAGAAGAACCACTGGATATACCCGAATGTTACTAGGTTTCTTCTTTCATAACAGCAAGAGGTATGACTTTCTTTCCAAGTTCGACTTCTGCAACGTTTATGAAGTCCATGCCCTTTCTGGCTTTTATCAACGGAGGTGCTCCCCTCGCAAGCTGTAATGCTCTTGCACCGATTATTCGTGCTAATTCATACTTTGTCAGTTCCATAAATATTACCCCCATCAAAATTTATCACAATACAATATAAACATTGCCTTTTTTGCCTATCGTCAGGGCAGTCTCACCGGAGAAGTCAAACGTCTTTGCGTAGCCCTTAACAACCTTGATTTTCATCCCGGGTTTAATCACATCCCCGCGGTCGTCAAACAGGTAAAGAACACCCTCGTTTCCGTCCTCGTCATTGATTATCGCTCTGGTAGCAATCGCCCTCACCCTTTTGGATTTCTGGTATTCGAGATTCTCGATTTCCCTTACTATAAGGACGTCCGTATTTATGTTTCTCATTCCGCTGGTTATCTTTGTTATATTGGTTATCTTTCTTTCCTTGAACCTCTCTTTCGCAAGCCTGAATGCAAGTTTTATGTCCTTATCGGCCTCGGAAACCATTCTTTTCATTTCCTTTCTCATCAGCTCCTCGTCACCATTTGAAAGCATCATTGTCTCATAGGCCTTCTTGAAGAAACTGTCGTGAAGTTTTTCAAGCCCTTCCTCTTCCTTGATTTCCGCATAATCGTCTGCCTCAACTTCCATTATCTCGGAAGAAATCCTGTCCACTTTTCTTTCTTTTGTACCCACTTCGTCCAGTTCAACTGCCGGCTGTTCCACATCCGGCCTTTCCAAAGCGGGTTCAACTTCGGTCACCATTTCTGCACCGTTTGCGATTATGGGTTCCTCTTCAATGCCTTCAACACCCGAAATGACCTCAAGATAACTGGTAAGGAATTCCTGTATCGCCTTCCTTCCCTGTTCTTCATCCCTGATTTTACCCTGATGACCGGCATTCTTGTAGAGTTTCTCTATCGAAGGCATCATCTTCTTCCTCACTTTCGCAGCCTTTTCCTTTCCAAGACTCTTTTCGAAAATACGGGTTATCGGATGCAGGATTTTTTCCTTCTTGCTTTTTGGAACCTCTTTCTTCTTTTCAACCTCCCCGTTTCCTTTTGAGAAGATTTCCGCAAAGGACATTACATCTTTTTCTTCCTTTTTCTTTTTTTCAAGAATGTTCTGTGCCTTCTTCTTTACATTCGGTTCTTTATCGTAACTCAATTCCACAAGAGCAAAAAGTGCTGCGGGGTCGTCAAGTTCCCCAAGCGATTCGGCTGCCCTTATCCTTATTTTTGGACTTTCATCGAAAGTGAGAGAAACCAATTTGTTTAAATCGCCTTGTGCCGCCATAATAATCTGCCAGATAAATTTTACTGCGATAGGTATTTAAGGATGCCTTTGAATCGAGGCAAAAGCGGTTATTTGGTGATTATCTTCCCGATACCATCCAGACAGGTATCAAGCCAGGACATCTCGAAGTTGCCCATGTGTGCTATTCTGAGGCCGTTGTCCTTGTAAACCCCCCTGCAACCCACAATTTTGACATCGAATTCGTCCATGAGCCTTTTTTTTATCTCCTTTGTCTGCTCAGGACTCTTGCATACAAAACCGGTTACGGTGTTTGATTCAAATCCTTTCTCTGCAGTAAGGCCAAAACCCATGTCTGTAAGTCGCTTGCGTACATGAATAGCAGCCTCTTCGTGCCTTTTAATCGCTGCAGGAATACCGCCTTTTCTGTCAAGAACATCAAATGCCTTCTGGAGTGCCCAGAACAGGCTTATCGCGGGGGTGTTGGGGGTCTGCATGTCCTTATCAAATCTTTTTCTGTGTCTCTTAAGGTCCATATAATAGCTTGGGGTGTCATCTCTGTTGCTGAATCTTTCAACAGCCTCTTTACTCAGACCGAGCATCGCCACCCCTGGAGGAGCGCCGATTCCCTTTTGGCTTCCTGTTACGAAACCGTCTATGCCAAACTCTTTCATGTCCATCTCTATTCCCGGCCATGCGGAAATCGCATCCACTATTGTAAACATTCCCTTTGATTTCGCGTATTTGCACATTTCCTTTATGTGATTTCTTATTCCATAACCCGTTTCGTTGTACACGCATATCATAACCTGCGCATCGCTGTTGTCTATTGCTTCCTTCGCACGTTCAAGATTCCAGCCTTTTCCGCCTTCTATTGTCTGCGGAAGTGTATTCGTATATACCTTTGCAGTGAGAACCATCTTGTCTCCGAAATCGCCATTTGGAAAACAAACCGCTTTCTCTTCTTTTTTGCACAAATTGAGAATCAGTGTTTCAAGACCAAGCGCACCCGAACCGGTAATCATGTAAGACTTATCAGCATTAACGTATTTCGAAAAACGGGTGCATAAATCATTGTAGAGTTCGCTTAATTCCTTGCTCCTGTGTGTTATCATCTCCTTTGTCTGCGCCATCCTTATTTCTTCAAGAACAGATACCGGACCCGGAGTTAACAATATTGTCATAGACACACCGATTAATATATCACAGTAACAGGCTCGTAATATTTTCTCACGTTTCCTGCATAGGCTCTTTTCTTGAGCATGTTTTCAAGCTCTTCCCATGCTTTTTCCTTTTTCATGTGAAGCCACCCGAGCCTCATGTTGAGTCTCACTATCCTACCAGGTATCATATGCCTTGTGGATTTTGGAGGGAAGGGAGAATGGTTCTTTGCAGCTTTTACTATTTCCTCTTTTGTGTAAGGCCTCCTGTAAAGTACTGACTGGCCGATTTGTAGATTTTCCTTTACCTCTTCGTCAGGTATGTAATCAACTTCGTTGTTTTCAAGAAGGTTGATTATGTAACTCTGTTCCTCAATCATTTCCCTGAGCTTGTAATTTCCGGGATTAAGAAGATAGTGCTGTCCATCAGAAGTCATTGCCATAAAGGGTGCACGGAGGTTCTGGATGGCTTCCCTGCCGGCATCGTGGTCCACTTTTTCATGCTTTATAGAATCAAGTTTTATCAATTCATCCATGTTTTTCTTTACAGTAGGATACCAGGTCCCGACTTCTATTTTCGGACTCTGGTAATCAATAATCTGGCAGGCGGTATACGGACATTCTATTATATCCAATACTTTGAGTCGGTGGTTTCCGTCAAGGACAACGCCCGTTTTTCCATCAA
>DAOVFD010000132.1 GCA_030668565.1 Microcaldota archaeon | reverse complement strand
TGCGAAGGAATACAAGCTTAAGGTTTTCTGGCCAAGTTCGATTGCTGCATTCGGACCTACAACTCCGCGTGACAATACTCCGCAGAGAACTGTTCTTGAACCTGGAACGATGTACGGGGTTACGAAAGTTGCCGGAGAGCTTCTTTGCAACTATTATTTCGAGAAATATGGCGTTGATGTAAGGAGCATCCGTTATCCTGGAATTATAAGCTACAAGGCACTTCCCGGTGGAGGAACAACAGATTATGCTGTTGCCATCTTCTATGAGGCATTGAAGGAAAAGAAGTATACGTTTTTTGTTAAGGAGGATACTGTTCTTCCAATGATGTACATGCCTGACTGTATAAAGGGAACCATAGACATAATGGAAGCAGACAAATCAAAGATAAAGGTAAGGACCAGCTATAATTTTGCAGGGATAAGCTTTTCTGCAAAAGAGCTTGCCGAAGAGGTTAAGAAGCATATTCCGGAATTTGAGGCTAGTTATGAACCTGATTTCAGGCAGAAGATTGCAGATTCATGGCCAAAAACCATTGATGATTCTGATGCCCGTGCGGACTGGGGTTGGAAGCATGAATATGACCTGGCAAGGATGACCTCGGACATGCTTGAGAAGCTTAAGGTTAAACTGGGCAAATAGAATCAAAACCTTTATATTCAATATAAACCCAAGTATATCCATGAAGATCAGTTACGACAGCACCAAAGACGTTAATATCCCAAAGGACCCCTTTGAGAGAATAATAGGACAGGACGATGCAGTTAGGATTGCCAGGATGGTTCCTTACCAAAGAAGGCATCTGCTTCTTGTTGGGCCTCCTGGAACCGGGAAGAGCATGATTGCACAGGCTATAGCAAGCGTGCTGCCAAAACCACATTACGAACTTTCTATTATAGAGAACCTGCAGAACAGCGAAAGACCGATAATCGAAATAAGAGACGAAAGCAGGATGAAAAAGGACAAAAAAGATGAGAAAACATACGGTAAAAACGTAACCCCTCTTGAGGTTCCTTCATTCGTTGCTGAAAAACTCGGATACAGATGCAGGAGATGCGGCGGTTTGAGCAATTATACCGACCCGATATGCCCTCATTGCGGTGCTGAAAAAACCCATCCTGGAAATGTTTTCGAGAAATACAACCAGTATCCCCAGTTAGGAGAACGCGGAAAGGCAAGGGTTGCAACAACAAGAAGGTTATTGGGCAGAAAAGAAGAGATAATAATATATGAGAGGGGGAAAGACGGCAACATAATCATGCTAACACAGAAGGAAATCAAGGAAATGGAAAGCAGGAAAAGACAGAAAAAGAGAAACGTGATAGTTCCCCTGAACAGGTCAACCTTTGTGCAGGCAAGCGGAAATACCGAGACGGAATTGCTTGGTGATATAAGGCACGACCCTTACGGAGGACATCCACACCTTGGAACACCTACATACATGAGAATTATTCCGGGAGCAGTCCATGAAGCACATGAAGGTATATTGTTTATTGATGAATTATCCACTTTAAGGGAAACCCAGAGATTCCTGTTAACCTCAATGCAGGAAAGGCAGTTCCCTATAGTAGGGCATAACCCAATGAGCAGTGGAGCGGCAGTAAGGGTGGACGGAGTCCCATGTGATTTCATACTTGTAGGGGCCACCAATATCAACGATTTGAAATACATAATGCCTCCATTGCGTTCAAGAATAAGAGGAGAGGGATACGAAGTCCTGATTAACGTCTTTATGGAAGACACCAGGGAAAACACCGAGAAGCTTATACAGTTCATGGCGCAGGAAATAGAAAAAGACGGAAGGATACCCCATGCGAATAAACGTGCGATAGAGGACCTGCTCAGGGAGTCGAAGAGGATTGCAAATGCGATAGACAATGTTTCAGGATATACATTAAGATTGAGGAACCTGAGCGGTCTGATTAAGATGGGCGGGGACCTTGCTAAAATGGAAAAGAGCGAACTGATAGAAAGAAAGCACGTAATCAAGGCATTGAACATGTCAAGGCCGATAGAGGACCAGCTGAAAGACAAATACGGTAGCTGGTGGAAGACCGAAACTGCAGATTATGGCTTAACAAAGACCAAAACAGGTCCTGAGACTGCTTAGAATTACTTGCCTACATGATA
>DAOVFD010000101.1 GCA_030668565.1 Microcaldota archaeon | reverse complement strand
ATTCCGTAATAGGCAATCTTCTTGCTGTCGATATCCGGACGTGTTTCTAAATAGTCGATGCACTTCCTAAAATCTTTTACAACTTGAATTAGATATTCAGTAAATTCGTGAGTTTCGTCTCCATCATGGAGTGAAGCTAGGGTGGCATCTCCGCGTTCGAAAGTCCCTTTATAGATAGGATAAAGAACAGCACGTCCGTTTTTTACTATAAAAGAAAGGAAAGCCTTAAATTCCGCATAGCTATCCAGGTCTTTGCTCGATTTTTGATAGACAGAGCCAGAACCAGGAAAATAAATGACAATCTGATAAGGTGGGGAAGTGTTTTTGGGAAGGAAAAGATACGCAATAACCCGTTCGTTTCCATAGGCAGCATCAAAGGTAATCTTTTCTTGAATCCAATCTTGGGAACTCTCGCCCCTCCATTCCAAGAGGGTATTAAGGTCTGTCTTATCGTAAAAGAATTGCTCTTTGTAAACCTGAAAAATAGGATCTGGAACTCGCTTTTCTTTGTAAAAATTTCGTTCTTTCTCAAATTCTGCTAGCTGAAATGCTAATTCAGGAATTTTTTCAGGATCGACATAGAGAGCACATCGAAACCCATTTTTGGAGGAGCGGTCGAAGGGAAATGCTTGACTCCAAGTCTCGAACATGTAAGCGTTATCGTTCCAGGCACCGCCCCTAATGATTCTTCCTTTTTGGGCTTTGTTCCAGCACCATTCTCTCACATTCCCTGCCATATCATACGCCCCGTAAGAAGTCATGCCATGATGGCTCCCTACAGGGGCAGGGCCTTGGCCCTTAAAATTACTCATAGGAATTAAGACAAAGAAACCACCGTATAGGACTAGAGGAGTATATCCCCCTCTAGCAATATTCCAATGATATCCAGTTGGCAGGCTTTTTCCCACAAACTCTGCATACGCTGCGGCCTCATACCAACTGATTCCTGACACCGGGTATTTTTCCTGCCCCTCGGGATAATCTCCTGCCTGCCACGTGGCTGGGCCGGGCCTACCTGTTCGATCCACAAATTCTGCCATAGCTTCTTCCCATGTCAAGAATCTTCCTTCTTTGATAAATTCATGTTTCCAGTATCTCCTATTTCTGTATCCGCTGCTGTTTATGAATTCTTTGTATTGCTTATTCGTGACTTCATACTTGTCTATAAAAAAGTCATCCACTTTCCCTAGACTTGTTTCTGCACCTTGTACTCGCACCATCCCCTCTGGAATGCTTTCCTTCTTATCTAACACTCTCACAAGATCATAAGGAGCGAAAAATTTTTGTGTCTTCAAATCTAAATCGAAAGTGGAAGATATAGCCGTTACTGTCTCATAGCCTTCCTTTTCTATCTTCCATCTGAAAAATCCAATAGGCATTCTTAGGTTTTCGATAGGCGATACACCTAAATATTCCCATTCACTATCAGGAATCTTATATTCTTTCATATAAATTTTCGCACCTAGAGGCTCTGTTTTGATGTTTATTTTCAAGGAGCAATTAGACAGGAACTCATAAAGCTTGAGATCATTCGGTATGTATTTTTCTGCCTTTTCTGCAAGTTTGTATGCCTCGATGTAATCTAGCATACTCGCTTCGATAAGCCGCTCGATCTCTGGAAGAGCTTCTTCCCTTGCCCAGCGGATTTTAGCCTGGCGGTTGAAGAGCCAGACAGCAACAAGGCAGATGACAAGGACCACACTAACTGCTGGGATTGCGATCCGTGGCTTGCGGATGCGGCGGAGCAATGTGCGCGGGTTAAATGCTCCCAATTCCTCTGCCCGCAGAACATCCTGGTATTTCTTCAGGTCTTTTAACATTTCTGCTGCTGACGAATAACGGGATTCAGGCTTTTTCTTCAAGGCGCGATTGATAATCTGCTGCAGTTCCGGGGGGAAATCGCGCTTTATTTCTTTGAGTGGTTTCGGCTCTTCATGCACGACAGAATAGAGAATGGAAGCTTCCCGATCTCCTTTGAAAGGAAGTTGGCCACAAAGCATTTCGTAGAGAACCACTCCCAAAGACCAGATGTCTGAGCGGTTGTCGACTTCTTTGCCCTTGGCCTGTTCGGGAGACATGTAAGCTACTGTGCCTAAGGTTGTCCCTTCTCTTGTCAGCAGCGTTCCTCCCTTGACCTTGGCCAGACCGAAATCCATTATCTTAGCCTGACTTTTATCTGTGACCATGATGTTTGCGCTTTTGATGTCTCTATGGATAATTCCCTTCTTGTGGGCTGCCTCAAGGCCCTCAGCCACCTGCGTGGAAATATTCAGGGCTTCGTCAAGTTCCAATGGGCCTTTCTCTATTTTCGCTCTTAATGTCTGTCCCTCAACATATTCCATGGCGATAAAAGATTTTCCTTCCTCTTCATCGATTTCATGGATTGTGCAGATATTGGGATGGGACAGGGCTGCTGCAGCTTGAGCCTCAAGAACGAATCGTTCTTTTGCCTCTTCATTCTGGATCAATTCAGGAGGCAAGAACTTGAGGGCAACGTTGCGTTTAAGCTTGGTATCCTCGGCCCTGTAAACAATGCCCATTCCCCCTCTGCCTGAGACTTCAATGATGTTGTACTTGCCGGCCAGTGTGGATCCGGGACGTAATTCTTCCACTAGTCTCTGGATTGTTCTGGTACGTGAGATGAAGATTTCATCCGAAGGCTTAATGGGTGTCCCGCATTTGCTGCAAAAGATGGAGTCATCCGAGATATCGGCCTGACACTTTGGACATTTCATGGCCTATCCTCCCCTTTATGTCATCGGCAAGAGAATATCAATTAATTAGAAAATAGTCAATAAATGCTTTGCTCGTGTATCATTCATACTTGACTGTAGCCCAGCATTCAATCTCCAAACGTGCTCCTAAAGCGAGCCCGCTTGTTCCAAATGCACTTCGGGCGGGTTTATGATCAGGGAAATAGGTAACGTATACCTCGTTCATAGCACTCCATTCACTTATGTCTGCCAGCATAACCGTACATTTGACTACTTGATCCAGAGAGGAACCGTATTTTTCAAGAGTGCGCTTAATATTATCCATTGTTTGTTTTGTTTCTGCTTTGATACCACCTGGTGGAAGCGCTCCTGTTTCAGGATTGATCCCGAGTTGTCCTGAAAGAATAAGCCAGTTTCCGACGCGGACAGCTTCTGAAAACGGTCTATTGGCTGAGTCATCTGAAGTTAGAAATTCTATTGAAGGTACTTGTTCTCCTGTTTGTTGAGGTTGGCATGAAACTAATACAAGGATTAGTACTACCCAAAAAATTTTAAACTTCATCTGTGACCTCCTTCTCTCATAAATCTCCATTAGTTTATATCAAAGAAGAAATTCTTATGTCAAACTCGTGTTGATTTAGACTTTCGAGTTCATCCATCTGATTCTAGTTACCTTGACAAAGGATAAATATATATATAGGATTTTCCTGCCCGCAAGGAGTTGGATTACTTTCGTGTTATAATCCTTAA
>DAOVFD010000121.1 GCA_030668565.1 Microcaldota archaeon | reverse complement strand
TGGTATTTGGTAAGCTTCTTTATGATTGCCCTCTCTATAACAGCAGTATTCTTTCCCTTGGTGCTGACTACCTTTCCGATTAACCTGTCTCCTCTGACCTTGACATTTCCGTGCTTATAGCACTTTTTGTCGTTACATTCTTCTGCCATTTCGTCTACCTCTGTTGAATGTTTTTCAGTCCCCCGTTGAATCGGAGTGTGTGAGCGGACTGTTTCACTTCCCAGGGAATTCCATCAATGTAATGGAGTGTTCGCCCGGTGCATCCGAACATATATAATATAGATTATAATATGCAGGATAATATGCAGGAAAAACTTTAGAGAGAAATGTTTAAAAAGGATGGTTCAGCATCAAATTTCATGGCAGCCGCGAAAAAGAAGGAAAAGAAGCACGTGAAGACACGCAGAGAGATGGCTCAGGAATTGTGGAAAAAGCACGAGAAAAAGAGGGACGTACTCTACTCATATGAGCTGTTCTTTCTGGGCATTATATTTGCAGTGATAGGCGCGCTCTGGGCCGAAGCCATATACGACTATTTCATAGTGGGAGATGAAACCAGTATATCGACCGAATTCCTCATAATAATAAGCATCGTCATGTTCATTTCAATGGTTCTTATACTCTATAAATTCAATTCCATCAGAAAGGACGTACAGAAGCTGGAAAGGGATGCAAGAAAGATCATGGAGCTGGAACCGAAGAAGTAAATATTTAATTGTACAAAAAAGGTGATTCAAAAATGGCTGGAAAAAATATTGGAAGTATGAAGAAACAGTGGGGATGGTTCCTTGCTTTGGGAATATTGATGATCCTGTTTGGATTCGTGATAATATTATTCCCTGTTGCAGGCACATTTACCATAGAAATATTGTTTGGAATTTTACTGTTAATAGCTGGTTTGGCCCAGATTGTCCTGGCATTTCAGGCACGTGGATGGAAAGGGTTCCTGCTTACACTTCTGCTCGGAATTCTTTACGGTGGGGCAGGTTTGATACTGTTGCTGTATCCGTTAAGCGGAGTGATTACGCTGACCTTGTTCCTGGGAGTATTCCTGCTTGTGGATGGTATACTGAGAATAGGACTGGCGTCAAAACTCGGTCCGAAATACAACTCGAACTGGATACTGTTCGACGGTATAATAACAATACTGCTGGGAATCCTTATTCTACTGGCATGGCCATCAGATGCCCTGTGGGTGATTGGTTTGCTCTTCGGAATAAACATCTTATTCGGCGGTCTGACCAGCATTATGCTTTCCTTTTCAATAAAGGAGGCATAATTTTTTCTTTTTTTATTTTATTTTTTTTAATGAGAAGCGAATAAAGCATGCTTAAATCCTTGCTGTTGTCTGGTTTTATTATTATCGTCTTTATTTTTGCATTTTTTCCTGCTTCGCTGTCGAATTTACTGTTTCCCACAAACAAAACCTCGTTATTCTTGAGATTGAAATACTTGAGAACCAGATTCAGGATATCAGGATAGGGTTTGTTGAGGACTGTACTGTCAAGACCTGCTATAAAATCCGGTGAAATATTTTGGAGATGGATGATTTTCCTTATGGTGCTGGTGGTATTTCCTGAGGCTATCGCAATCAGGTAACCCTCTGCTTTTAGTTTTCTGAGCAATTCCATCGCTTTCGGGAAAACGACGAACTCTTTATTTGCTATGCAGTTTCTTTCAGCATCCCTGAATGCATTGAAAACAATTTTCTTGTGTCCATTTTCTGAAAGATAGTTGCTGACGTGCATCACATGCATATCTTTTATTTTATCAGGAAGCTCAACACCGATTGCCTCAACATTCTTTATTATCCTGTCTTTAACTTTATTCCAATCGATACCAAGATGCGTCAGTGTATCATCAAAATCAAAGATAATTAATTTGTATTTCATATCTAGAACAATACCAAAAACTAAAATAAGGCTTCTGAAGGAAATTCAGATACATACATAAACTACTACATTTAAAAGCATTTTGTGGGATTACACTATAATATGAATAATAGTAGGCGGGATGTCAGGGCACTTATTATCAAAAAGCAGATAAAAACCCTGGAAAAATACAAAGGAACAGAAAAATTGATAGCAAAATACAAGTCGCTTATCGAGAAGCAGTCAGATCACGGAAGGAAAATACTTGCAATAGACAAGAGCCCCTGGATTATCGATGTATTTGAAAAACGGCTGAACCCGGCACTAAGAGGGGCGGCTGAAGAGGATGTTTTTGATATAAGGGCTGTGGAAAACGCAATACGTTCGCTCGAACTGTTTGACAGACTTATAGAAAACCTTCCGGAAATAAGCGCAGTGAACGATTATGTAAGAATGATTGTGGCATTGGGCAACATCACAACCAACAGTTACACAAAGATAATGGAGGATGACACATGCCTGGAAAACGAAAGGAAAATATCACTCGGAAGGGGAGGCATCCTTTCGATTATTGAAAATTCTCTTGAGATAATGGAGGGATGGGAATTCAAGAAGTTGGAAAATACCATGACCAGACTTCAGATGCTGGAATGGTCAGTAACCAGCACTTCAAGAGTGGTTTTGCTGCTCGATGGAAACAATATAACGGACCTGGATGAAAATGGATTACAAAGGCTGCATTCAACAAGAAACGAAGTGGTTCTGGCATATCTGAACCGCGGATTGTTTGCACTTGGGG
>DAOVFD010000032.1 GCA_030668565.1 Microcaldota archaeon | reverse complement strand
AACAAGGGGGTGGTTTACAAAACCCTTTATTTCAGCGATAATAAAACCTATCCGGTCCAGGGAAGAAGCATTCTGCTGTTTACCGTTGCACCGGTGCTTAATGAGCAGTGGTTCAGGAACAACCATTTTGACAACATAGTGCTTTCCCAGAACAGGATATACAAAGCTGGGATTTACAGGAACGGGGGAAAACAGATTAATTTTACACTTTACGAATTCAATATAACCGAGGATTCATTCGGATTGCAGAGAATAGAATCCATCCCTGTTGATGATTCGGAGTATGTAGGAGAGATTAACGCAACACCGGTGTACCTGGATAATGAAACCCACACCTATGGCTTCCTTTACCAGTTCAATTACAGTTATGATGGAATGGGTGAGAACGAACTGGAACTTGTTGTCAATGATTTTTTTGGAGGAAACAAATCAATAAAACAGAAGATAATCAGCAAACAGCTCTCTTACGGGGGAAACAAAACGGAAACCGGGGATGAATACGACCCGGCAACCACAAGAAGAAGCGTGAAATTCGGTACGGATGAGATAAGACTGGTTGAGATAGGAGTGGGGATGCTCGGTCTGGTTCTAATTATTCTGCTGATATACAAAATAAAAGAGTAGTTATTGTTTTTCCCCTACCGCATAAGTTCTCTTTACATCTGTTATTTTTACCTTGCAGGTTTCGCCCTTCTGAGCGCCCTTCACAAAGATGACAAAACCGTCTTTTTTTGCGATTCCATCACCCTGTCCTCCGACACTCTGGATGGTTACTTCAACAACATCCCCGACCGCAACCGGTTTCGGAACGTCGAACTTCTTAAACGTTTTCTCTGTCTGACCTTTTTCTTCTTCCACGATATTCACCTTGTAATTAAGGTTCAACACCTACCTGTTTAAAAAATTACCCGCACCCTAAAAGAAAATAACTGCCTCTGTAGCTCAGAGCTTTGAAAACACGCATGAACGTGTTATGTTCAGCGAGCAATGGTAGAGCGACCGCTTCGTAGAGCCTTTTGACCAAGGCCCTTCCAAGGGCAAAACGCATCGCGAAAAGCCCTGAGGAAAACTTTGGTCTGCTTGGAAAAGCGGTAGGTCGGGGGTTCAACCCCCTCCAGAGGCTTTGAAATACGGAAGGATTAAAAAGAAATAACGAGAAAGAAAGATATGACCGAGAAACCCCCCATGATAGTTTCAGATGATGAAGTCCCGGAAATAAGCAGTTCCATCATCAGCAGGGGAATCCTCGGAGAGTAAATCCCTAATCTTTCTCGACAGCAAACTGCATAACTATAAAAGACTATTGCCGCCTAATACTCATGTTTTTACTCCAGACGAATTAAGATTTTTTTAGCGGGGTAACATATTCTAAATTAGTTTAGATTATGCCCCAAGGGGAGTCTGGAGTTCCCGCTGGATCAAGGATTTTGAATTATTAAAATTCTTGAGGCGAAGCTCATAACCCAGACACGAATCAAATTCGTCTGGTTTGTGGGGGAAAGGTCGGTGGTTCAAATCCACCCCCCGCTATTTTTTCTATTGCAGAATAAGAAATTAAAATCGAAAGAAACTATGTAAGAAGACCTGCTGCAGCTTCCTGTATCTTTGTTGCGCCTATGGCTATGGCACTGATTATTATTCCGCCGACAACCATTCCCATTCCCGAAGTCTGCCATTTACCCCTGCTTTCAGCCGGCTGGGTATATGATAAGCCGTAAGCTATACCACCCAGAACAATAAGGATTATCGATATCACAGGAGCGATACCCAGCAGAAATGCTGATATATTTGAAGCTGTTACTTCAAGTCCTATTGGCATATTTTATCACCTTGTTGAAAAGTATTTAATAACATTACTGTTCGACCCTCTCAAGCCTTTTTACGGGCTTTTCCTTCTTTTTGAGGAAAGGAATCTCTATCTTTTCATCTCCGCCCTTGCGTTTTATCCAGTAAAGTGCAGCTGCAGCCCCAACTGCAAGAACATCAAGGATAACTAAGAATATATTAACAGCACCCCCGCCCTCGGAGTATTTTCCAAGCTCCCTGATGATTACCTTTCCCGCCTTGAGTGCGCCTATGTAATTCCCTGATGCCAGATAATCAGTCATTAATGTAATTCCGTTCTCCATCGAACTCCTGATATCGCCCGGAATCTGGTCTTTTTTGACTTCAAAGGAGGTCTGTGCTGTCTGCAGCATATTCGCAGCTTCACTGCCCAGTTGGTCTATTATTTTCTCGATTTTTTCCTTCTTTTTGTCCAGCAGTTCCATTTTCTTTTCTATAAGCCGGTTATCCTCCTTTCCGAACATGTCATTTATCTCATTTACCAGCCTGCTCACATCGGAACTGTCAACTGTGAAGAGATTTTCCCATTCAGTGCCCTTTGCCTCATCCATCTGCTCATTGTAATCATCTATAAGCGATATCACATCCCCCTTTATATCAAGGAAACTCTCATGCAGTGAATCCGTTTTTTCACCCATATCGGATTCCTCTTCTTCAACCAGGTTTTCTGCGGCCTCAAGACTTTTCGCAAGTTCTACCGCATCCGCCGGACTTCCGCTCTCCTCCAAATCGTTTAATGCCTTTTCAACATCCATGAATTCAGGGGGCATTGCCGTAACGCCTGCCTCGAATAATCTCTTTTTAAGGCTGTTATAATCATTCCATGATTCGGTCCTGTATTCGGAAATCATATTGCTCATCCAGTTCCTGTCCACGCTTTTGAGGGCAGCCAGTGCACCGCTTATAGTCTCCTCAGATTCAGCATTGTCAAGAACGGTTGTAAGCCCGCCTTTCCTTCCCTCCAAATCAGTTATCAGGGAATCATTCAGGTCCCCTGCATTTCCAAGAGCGGATTCTATCTCTGTTTTTTCCGCCTGCAGATAAGAGAGAAGCTCAAGGTACTCATCGGCCATTGACTGCTGGTCTTTGGTCCATTTGTCTATTTCATTTTTCAGCTGTTCCCTAAGCTCTATCGCAGTTGCATAATCCCCGCGCTCGTTTGCAGCATTTATCATTGCTATTGTCTGGCTTATGCCTTCAGGAAGTGGGTCGCATTCCTTATCTATGCCGTCTATGCAATAACCTCCTTCTGGGATTACCGGTGCTAAAGCATCCGCTTCGGTTGTACCGATTATCATGTAACTTACCGATACTTTGGCCACCTCATTTTCTTCGAGGTCAAGAAGCTTGATGTCGCATATGTTTCCAGTGCATTCCTTTTCGCCCATCGTGGCACCGTAAACAGCTGTAATCGTAACCCCGGAAACATTGCTGTAATCCATCGTTATCGTAAGGGGAAGCTCGGTTATGTTTATTTTCGGAAGTATGAGTATGTCGTATTCGAGTTGTGTGTTGGTTCCTATCTGGGTTGCCTTTATATCGCTCTTATTCTGAGAGTAAGCATCATTTACCGTATAAACAATGGAAAGGGAGTGGCTGCCGCTTTCAAACAAATCATCCACACTTCTTCCGTCTATATCCGCGCTTGTTACGCTTGTTCCATCAGGAAGAGGAATATCAAGATAAACGTTATCGGCATTAAGCTGGAATCTCCTTTCCTCCTCCACCCTTGCCTTCCCATTTCCAATACCCTCAGCAGTTGAATCAAGGGAGGTGGTTCTCGCAAGAACGGCATTCTTCCCAAATCTCATTGAATAAGTCCTGTACGGCTTAACCTCATCCAATGTCAGTATCAGAACATTGCCTTCAACAAGAACATTTGCCAGGTATTCCGAACCATCCTTAACATCACTGTAAAGCAGCTGCAAAGGCGCATCAAGAACTATTTCAACAGGCACGTTCTGACCGCTGCGGTATGTTGGATTCGTTATCAGAACAGTAAGCACTGCATTTGTTGTTCCATCAATCTTTACCCTTTCAACAATAAGCGAACTGCTCGTAATCAGGGAATTTGATAATATTCTTTCTTCACACAGGGAAAGCTCTATTGCTACTTCCTCATAATCCAGTTCAAGGCCGGACAACCTGCCTACACCGTTCATATAATCGATTCGTTCTCCACTGATTATTCCCCTTTCAGCATTTTCCATGGTTGTTCTCAGGTCTGCCCCGCAATCCTCAGAAGCGGTTATATTGCCCAGAAGCTCTTCCCTCACGTCAAGAAGATGACCGTATTTTATGTCCGCCTTGTTAAGAACGCTGGAAATCAGGGATTGCAAATCTCCTGAGATGTCCCTTTCGCCCTGCATTGATTTCAGATAAGAGAGCATCTCCTGCTCGGTAGCCACGTTTATCTCATCTATTTCAGCCCTTCTCAAAAGGTCTTCCAGTTGTGTAATAAGCGAAGAGGTTTCGTTTTCAAACGCTCCTTTTTCCCCAAGAGCCATCCACGCATATGATTCTGCCCTGGCGTAGTTCTCATATTTTCTTCCAAGTATATCCGTGTTCTCTCCAGCATTGAAGTAATTCAGTGCCATCCGGTAATACTGGTTCGCCCTTGTGTTCCTTGGGTCATTTTCAGCAAGGCTTGCTGCCTGATTAAGAACAGCCTGTGCCTGGCTTCTCTTTTCATCAACAACCTCTTCAGCATCTTCAAGAAGTCCATCCGCCTCATCAGCAAGCTCTTCGTAGATTGATTCTGCCTCTGATGCACTTTCTGTGGCAAGCCTCAGATAGCTCTGCTGTCTTGTACTGCCATGCATTGTTTGTGCATTGTTGTAAGAATCTCCTGCTTCGCTCCTGCTTTCTTCAAAATCAGAAAACCTCTCGGCTATCGAACCGAAACCTTCCTCATCTATTTCATACATGGTTAGCGATTCTGTAATCTTTGATAATTCGTTACTGTTCATCTCGTTGTATTTTCCATCCGCCGTGACCTTGTATTCCCCGGCATCGCCGATATAAGAGTCATAAATGTTTTCAGCATCTTCAGAGGCATTTTCTCCATCATTTATAAGCTCGGACATCATCGGTATGAATCCGGTACTGTTCTGCCATAACAATTCCATCATTGTAGGATAATCACGCATATTCGGTGGATGCTGCTGGCTTTCATTTTTCAGTTCATCAAGAAATGAAAGCGCCATATTCCACTGGCCGTATGAGCATGTTGAGGAATCACCGCTTTCAATCGTTGTAAATGCATTTTTCATCTTGACACATGCATCCCTCGGGCTCCATGCATATTCCTCATCACATACCCCCTTCTTCTTCAAATCATCATAGATATCATTACAGTCATCTATTTTGTCATCTGCCTTGTCAAAGCTCAGTTCCATTGCATTAAGTGCGTAATCCACTGCTTCCATCCATTTGGCCGGATAATTTTTGCAGTCTGGCGCATTAGAAGGAAGCGGCTCATCATATATTTCACTACATGCGTCATGGGGAGAGGATATTTTTAGGCCACCCGGTGCAATCAAAGCCCTATAATCAGCATATGAAACGGGTTCATAACCGGAATAAGCGTTATAGTAGTTAATCCTTCCAAGTATCGAACTATAGGCGGGTGAAGCCCTGCATTTAGCAGACAGATTTTTTGCATCAAGATTGTTTGTGTAAGCATTAGAAGCATAAGCAGTTATCCTGCTGTCACCTTCATAATCAGTAACAAACGATGTGGGAGCGACCTGCGAAATGCTGTCCAATTCCATTTCATCAAGAACAGCATCGAATTTTGCCACATCCCACGCTCCGTAAGTATAGCCAAGACCTGAATAGAGAATAGTGAATCGTTTAGATCCGTCAGAAACGCATTCCCACGCAGTACAATCACAACTGCCATCTTTAGCATGACCGCAACAATAAGACCGCTCTTTTCTCCATGGTACCTCTATGTACCCACAGGTAGTGGTGTAATTGTTGTCCGGCACTCTGCTACAAACCCATGAATTCCAGGTAAGGCCGTAAGTCCATGGCCTTTCAACAGAGTAAAGTGTTGATGCGCAAAACCATTCACCGTGTAAACTTTTACAAGTGGTGCCCCACCCGAAAACTACTGTGGAGAACAACACAAAAATGACTAAAAAGATGTGTAATCTCATACCCTCCCTGCACTATTTTAGGATAAAAACATTTTAAAAGTCCGGTGTTGTGGGTTTTGGTGTCTAGAAAACATATTTAAAGTGTGTCTACAAGTTTAATCCATGCGAATCATTGTTACCGGCGGCGCTGGTTTTATAGGTTCACATCTCACAGACAAACTGCTGGAAAAGGGACACGAAGTAATCGTTATAGACAATTTATCCTCTGGAAAAAAAGAGAACGTCAATCCCGATGCTGAACTTATAGCCAAGGACATTATAAAGGAGAACATAACCAGGGATTTGTATGATAGGGATGTAGTATTCCATATGGCTGCCGACCCTGACGTACGTTCAAGTGCAAGAAGCGCCATAAAAAGCTTCAACAATAACGTGATTGCAACTTTCAGGACCTTGGAGGCCTGCAGAAAGGCAAGGGTCAAGCGTTTTGTTTTTGCTTCAACATCTACAGTCTACGGAGAGACGGATGTTATCCCAACTCCTGAAGACCATCCGTGCTATCCGATAAGCAATTACGGAGCCTCAAAGCTTGCATGCGAAGCTTACTGTTCTTCTTATGCCAATTCGTATGGCATTAAAACAACCGTCCTCCGCTATGCTAATATATTCGGTGAAAGGAGCAATCATGGAGTGATATACGATTTCTATCACAAGCTAAAGAAAAACCCAAAAGAACTCGAGATACTCGGGGATGGAACACAGGACAAATCTTACCTGCATGTTGAAGACTGCGTTTCAGCAACCGTCACCGCATTTGAGAAGCAGGATGATATTTACGATGTGTTCAATGTCGGCAGTTCAGACAAACACAAAGTCAATGAGATAGCAAAGGCAGTATGCAACAGTATGAAAGTCAAACCTAAGTTCAAATACACCGGGGGAGCCAGAGGCTGGGTTGGTGATGTGAAACTAATGCTTCTTGATGTCAAAAAAATAAAATCCCTTGGCTGGGCCCAGAAAATAAGTTTCAAGAAAGGAATCAAGAGATATGTAAAGTGGCTTGGTTCTTGATTCAAAAACATTTTGTTCGCAAAATAAGAACAGTCTTTCAGTGAGGAAAACTTTTTATAATTCTTTTTTCCGAAACATAATCTGGAAAACCGAAATTTTCGAATTTAGAAAAAAATAAAAAGACGTAGATACCTAATAAATAACATGAAATACCATGTCGTGCTCGAGAAGCAGAAGGAAGGAGGATATACTGTTTATATCCCAGAACTACTTGGGTGTATTTCTGAAGGAGATACTGAAAAAGAGGCTTTGAAGAACATAAACGATGCCATGGAACTCTATTTGGAAGAACTGAAGGCGTCAAATTTGGGACATTAATCCAAATTCTTAAGATAATGGAACTTTCCAAAGAAGACCTGAATGACCTATTATAGCAAAGCTAGCCAAGAATCTCCTCGTAAACCGCTCTTGTCTGCGAAGCAACATTTTTCCAGGAATACTCTTCTTTAACTGTGTATTTCGCCCTTTCCACCATTTTCTTGTATTTTTCCTGATTGTCCAGAAATTCCATCAGCTTTCCAGCAAGCTCATCTTCATCCCTGAACAGGAATAGTTCCTTGTCTTTGTCATATGCCTGGTCGAACAAATTCCCTGCCTCGCCAACTGGTGTTGAGAACATCGGCCTTCCGGAGGACATTGCTTCCAGCCAGACCAGGCTCAAACCCTCATACCTGCTTGGAAGAATTACTGCTTTGCTTTCAGCATAAATTGAAGGCATTTTCTCATAGGGAACAGTGCTAAATATTGGGTGAATGTCAAGAGACCTTGCAAGGGTTTCAAGCTTTGATTTCGCACCATCATCCTTTCCAACTATCTTAAGAGTAAGATTTGGATATTTATCCTTCAGCCTTGAAAATGCTCTCATAAGAACGTCTATTCCCTTATCCTCATTTACCTTGCCTACATAGAGTATCTTGCTTTTATCCCCGAAGTTCAGTTCGCAGTCAAACCTTCCCTCAATACCGTTCGGGATATAGATTATTTTTTCTTTGTCAACCTCTTTTTCCAATAACGAGGGAGCAGAACGGGAAACCACAATTACTTTTTTGGCTATTCGTAAAAATACCGGTGCGATGAAAAACCTGTAAAAATGATAGAAAATCCTTTTTCTTCCACGTACTTCCGGATATCCGTGCACTGTAAACACAAACGGCTTTCTCTTAATCAGTGCTGCAATCGAAGCAAAAAGAGGCATTATTGAACCGTATCCATGGCTTGCATATATATCTGGATTTTCTTTCAGCATCGCAAAAAACGACGTAATCGGAAATCTTGCTGATGAAAATAATGAAATATCGAAAGAATGGAATCTTTTTACGTTAATTCCAGCTATTTTTTCTTCTGCCTTTGTTCCGCTCTCCCTGGAAGTTATGACAGTAACATCATTACCGATTTCAACAAGTTCTTTGCTGATGTGGTAGACATGATGCTCGGGCCCACCCTGGCTTGGAGGAAAAGAATGAACAGTTTGAAGAATTCTCATAAGGAGAAAGATGCAATGAACAGTTTTTATTAGTTATCTTAGGGAATTTCGGAAGGATTCTTCTCGTAATAATCAACCAGCATTTCCAGTCCTTTTTCAAATTGAACCTTTGCTTCGAATCCGAGTTTTTCTTTGGCAAGCGAAGTGTCCGCCTGGGTATGAGCTACGTAATTCTTTATCTTGTTTTCAACATATTCGGTTTCAGGTTCTTTTCCAAGCTTTTTGCCAAGCGACTTAACCATTTCATTTATCTCAATTGAAGTTCCTGTCCCGACATTGAATATTCCAAAGTCAATATCCGAATTCATCGCAAGAATATTCGCTTCCACAACATCATCAACATGAATGAAGTCCCTGGTTTGTTTCCCATCCCCGAAAATGACTATCTTCTCTCCTTTTTTCATCGCCCAGATGAACTGTGCTATGAGGTTCGCATATTCCCCCTTAAATTTTTCATGGGGCCCGTAAACACTGAAATACCTGAGCCCGATAACTTTAACCCCGTAAAATTCATTATAGAGCTGTGCGACCCTCTCCATTGCATATCTCCCTTCCGCATAGTAATCAGTTACCCTAATGTTCATATCTTCATTATGTGGGGGCTCGTTCTTGTTGTAAACAGAAGATGACGAAGCAAAAATAATCTTTGTTCCGTTTTCCTTCGCATATTCGAGTATTGATATCATTTCATCAAGAACAGTTGCGGTAAGGTGCTTGTTCTCCTTGTACATCGGGGAGGAGGAATAAACTCCTTGATGCAGAATTACATCGAATTTCTCGCTAATCTCCCCTATTTTCCCTGAATCAGCTTTCACTATCTTTATCTTATCCTTCACCGCACTCACATTCGCTTCATTGCCCGTATTCAGATTATCAAGTACAGTAACCTCATGCCCATCTGCAACCAGTCTTTCGACTATATTTGAGCCTATGAATCCTAAACCACCAGTAACAAGAACTTTCATTTTCTTCCTCCGATTATTCGTTCCAAATCCTTTAAATCAAACAGCAATACATTCTTTTCCCTCAGTCTTTTCTTAAAGCTTTTGGCAAACACTGCGTAATACTCTTCTCGTTTTTCCTTATTCCAATCAACAAGCTCTGCTTTTCTTCTTAACTCCCTGAGCACACTCTCAGCATCAACCTTCTCGCTCCACTTGCATTCTCCGAACAAGATTTTCTTCTCTTTCTCATTCAATGCAACAATGCCTATTTCTT
Source organism: Microcaldota archaeon (assembly GCA_030668565.1). GTDB lineage: Archaea > Micrarchaeota > Micrarchaeia > Anstonellales > Bilamarchaeaceae > JAVZJR01. The sequence continues at coordinate 137 of DAOVFD010000032.1, read as the reverse complement.
CTTCCTTGTGCCACCAGCGTCCTATTTTCATCGGCATGAAAGGAAGCAGGGCATATGCCAATGCCTCTTGACTAACGCGTTCAAAAATAAAACTTACAAATCGATTTAAGGATGGATTCACTGTGTTCTTTATCAGG
>DAOVFD010000091.1 GCA_030668565.1 Microcaldota archaeon | reverse complement strand
AAGCGTTCTCAAGTGCCTCAGTAAGATTGGCCTGATTTCCTTTTACAAACCAGAAAAAATCATCAAATTCCTTCTGCTCCGAAGACTTCGACCCATATATAAAAGGGGAGATACCCCCAGCGCATTTATTGAGATATTCCTGAAATTTTGGAATCTTCCAGAATTCGTTGAAGATTATAGCGGTTGTTTCCTCTTTGCCGCCTTTATAGATGAAAATATAATCGAATAACTTGTCATACATGTTTACGAGCTTTTGAAGGTGTTTCGTTACCTCTTTATCACTTTTTGCCTTTTCTATCGCGCTGATAGTGACATTAAATTCCTTAATCAGCTTCTGGAACTCTTTTGGCATTGGCTTCTTGGCTTTCTTCTGCTTCATGCCCCCATTTGTCATAATAGAATTTGATTGGTTTTTCTTTTAAATACCTATCCTCTGTCCTCATTCGGGCCTTTTTCGCTTTTTGGAGGTTTGAATTTCGAAAAACGCAGGACAAGAAGAATGGCGGCGATGTAAGCTACGTCCCATATATCAACTTCAATGCCATCATTTCCAAAAGGCCTTATCATGGACTCCTCAAGCCCTACTATTGTCTGCGTTCCGTCCTCATGGTCAACTATTTTGGGGTGGGAATCATCAAAAAGAGGGTCTTTCTTTTTGCTGCATGCTGAGAGAAGAGCAAGTGAACCCAGTAATTTTCCCAAATCTGGCTTTCTTTTCTTCTCTTTAGGCTTTTCTCTGGTTGGAGCATTATTGAATCTGAGCTTGTGTTTCTTGTTGGTCATAATGTTATATTAAATGGTAAAATATTTAAATGGCTCCGAAGCTATTTCTTGGGTATTCCCTTGAGCTTCTTCTGTTTTTCCATTATTTTTTTGGCTTCTTGTGCGTCGTTGGCTACCTTGTATTCGAAGAAGGGAACTAATGCGGCTGTCTCATTCAAGGCTTTATTTGAATAATCTTCGTCAAAATCCTTAAGTTCCGGAGCATACTGTTCGGAATATACATCCATAAGATAAGAATACAGTTTCTGCCTTGCCCAGTTTGGTACTTTTCCCTTGTTCTTCACTGTTGCAGAGTATATCAGATGATATATTTTCGGATCTAACGGGATAGAAAGTTCCTGGTCCTTAAGCTTGATGCTGATTCTTTCCTTTGATATCTGCGCTATCGAACCCACCTCCTTTTTAGGCGGTTTTATGTTCAGTTTTGCAAGCTTCTCCACCTCTTTTCTCAAAAGGCCGTCCATTTTATCTGCAAAATACTCCGGATATTCTGGTTTTTCCTTTTCTATGTCGCTCATGATGGAAAGAACGAACCTTTTACCTGTCTCAAAACTTGCAATAGCAGGTTCCTTCGGACTGCCTGTCTTTGCGTATTTGTGCATTTCGGAAAATGTCTTGGCCGTCATTTTCCCGTTTGAAAGAAGAGAGTATAACCACTTGTAATAAAGGTCAGGGGAAACCTCTTGGCTGCCGTATTTTTCCGAGAAGAAAATAATCGAATCTTTCTTGAACTTCAATGCGCTTCTATATGTCACTGGTGATTTCGGGTTTACTTTTATTCCTGCTTTTTCTGCAATAAAAGCATCCAGTGCATAAACAAATTCGGAGAATCCCTTGATACTCAGCTTATCTTCGATTTCGGTAAAATTTTCAACATAGTTTCTTATATCGTCATGAATGTCAACTGAGAGTATTCCATGTTTTTTGACTTTTTTTGTCCATGAGTCCACAAAAAGTTTGGGGATTAATACTTCAGTGCCCTTATGTTCAAAAACCGCGTATGTGCCTGCCTTTTTCACTGCTTTCTGCCACTGATGGAGGTCACCAATCAGTTTTTTCTTCTTGAGTTTTCCCATTGGATAAATAAGGTGCGGATTAATTATTTAAACCCTATCCCACATATCTATCCTATGCTTCTTAAGAATCGAAAATATATAGTTGTAGCCGGTTCCATTATGTCCGGCTTGGGAAAGGGCATACTCACTTCTTCTATAGGAAAACTTCTCCAGGCCAGGGGATACAAGGTAATTCCACTGAAGTTTGACGGTTATTTGAATGTTGACTGCGGGACTATGAATCCCTTCAGGCATGGGGAGGTCTTTGTTCTTGATGACGGAACAGAAGTGGATATGGATTTCGGAACCTACGAACGTTTCCTGAATCTTTCACTTACAAGGAAATCGAGTATTACTGGCGGTAAGCTTTTTGAAACCATAATAGCGAAAGAACGGAAAGGCGAATATCTGGGGAGGGATGTTCAGTTTGTTCCGCATCTCACTGACGAGATTAAAAGAAGGGTAAAGGCAGTTGGTGAAGAAAGCAAGGCAGACATAGTTCTTATTGAAGTCGGTGGAACAGTTGGGGATTTGGAGAATGGGTATTTCCTTGAGGCGATGAGGCAGCTTAATTTCGAGGAAAGAGAGAATGTGATTTTCATACAGCTGACTTATGTCCCGAGTTTATCTCCCGGAGAGCAGAAAACGAAGCCTACACAGCATGCAAGCAAAGTTCTGCAGGGGATGGGAATACAGCCGAATATAATAATATGCCGGGAACAGGAAAAACTGAGCAGTGAAGTAAAGAAGAAAATAAGTCTTTATTGTAATATCAGAGAGGAGGCGGTGTTTGACGACCCGCTTGTGAGAACCGTTTATGAACTTCCACTTGCTCTGGAAAAACAGAACCTTATCAATACAATATGCGATGAGCTCAGGATATCCAAGAAAGAGCCGGATATCAGGAACTGGAAGAATATCGTCGGGAAGATTACGGGTGAGCATGAGAAAAAAGCAAATGTGGTTATTGTAGGGAAGTATACAGCGGTTAAAGACGCTTACGTTAGTGTAAAGGAAGCAGTAATACATTCTGCCGCAGTAAGCAATATCGGCGTTGAAGTCAGCTGGGTTGAGTCTACTGATTTGGAAAAAGTGGACAATGTTCATTCACTTCTGAAAGGTTACGATGGAATAATAGTTCCCGGAGGATACGGTTCAAGAGGAGTTGAAGGAAAGATAAAAGCGATAAGGTATGCAAGGGAGAACAGGATTCCGTATCTAGGATTATGTCTTGGAATGCAGCTTATGGTAATCGAATATGCGAGGAATGTCTGTAAACTTGAAGGTGCAAACTCAACTGAATTTGACAAGAAGACACCTAATCCAGTTATAGATTTGCTTCCTGAGCAGAGGAAGATAAAGGACATGGGTGCTACGAACCGGCTTGGTGCCTATGAGTGCAGGCTGAAAAGAGGAACAAAAGCATATAAGGCATATGGTGAACAGACTGTCTATGAGAGGCACAGGCACAGATGGGAGGTCAATCCAGATTTCGTTTCGCAGCTTGAAAAAGGAGGACTTGTTATTTCAGGGGTTCATCCAGGGAATGATATAGTCGAGATGGTTGAATGGCCCAAGAGCTTTGGGATAGGAACACAGCCGCACATAGAGCTTAAGAGCAGACTGGAAAAACCTGCTCCTATCTTTGTTTCATTCATGAAGGCAATCAGGGAGAAACTGAAGTAATGTTTAAAAAATGATTTCAACGAATTGTTATCCTGCTTGCTCCGGTAGTGTAGTACCTTATAGGTGCACAATGGTTAGCATTAGGGACTGTCACTCCCTCGACTCGGGTTCGATCCCCGACCGGGGCGCTTTTCTATTTATTTGCTCTATTCAAAAGCACTAGGTTTACTCTTTGCCTTTTTAAGAATTTCAATAATTTCTGCATTCTTCTTGTTTTCTGCCATGCTCATGGGTGTATCGCCTTTTGCATCCCTTGCATCTAATTCTGCTCCATGCTCCACGAGCAGTTTCACGATATCAACGTATTTCCTTTTGATTGCCTCTATCAGAAGAACTTCGCCGTTCTTGTTTTTTTTATTGAGATTAGCTTCGCCTTCCACCACCAGAAGCTCCAGAATTCCCATTTTCCTTGAATTAA
>DAOVFD010000086.1 GCA_030668565.1 Microcaldota archaeon | reverse complement strand
GCTTTCATAACATTCAGTCCTATCTCACTTCCCAGCAGTTTTGTAATCTCTTTTATGAATATTACCGTCACCAACAGCGAGAATAAAGGTGCCACTACAAGATAGAGCAGTATCTTGGATATCGCCATGCTGTTTTTCTGTGCAATAACCGTCAAATCACCCACAAAATCAACATCCTCGCGGGTGAGCCCTGCTGTCGCATTCAGGCATTCAGGAGAACTGCTGTCAAAACATCTTCCGCTCATGATATCGAGCTTTTCAGCCAATGCATAATTATCATTCAGGTCAATGACGGGTATTGCTGAATAGAAGCTCTTGTTGTTGAATTCGCTTACGTTTGCAGTAGCGTTGAGAAGGTCTACCTGCGGGTCAGGGAATATTATGACAAAGGACGGATAAAGGAGATATGCGCCTATAGCCAGACCTATCAGGAAACCACCAACCCTTCTTGTTGCGAAAAACGTCCTGAAAACAAGGCCTATCGGAAACAGCAGGAGAAGGGCGTTCTGTCCTATGAAATTGAGAATCTGGACGTTAAGGTCTACAAAAACCATTATCAGCTGCAGTAATAACAACTGCAGGGAAAATATTGCAGAGAGAGCCCCAAGGTTTGTAAAGGGCTGTATTGCAAGAATATCGAAATCCAGACTGATGCTCTGGTAATACCCGATAGTATTGGTGAGCCGCACAAGTTCCTGGAAAAGGGAAAATACATTGACTTTTGTTGCTTCCATTATGCATGACAGCTGTCCTATCACGGTCGGGTCTTCACCACATACTCCTTCTATGACCGAGGAGCTTACGGAGTTTATCAGTTCTATGATGGCTGCGAATGCACCGATTATTGCTGCGTTTATAACTGACTGTATCAGTTCGTCCACACCGAAGTTTTCTATTTTCTTGTAGGCGAAGGCCCTCCCCACACCTATGAGTATCCCTGCAAGGACTATCGAGGCGGTAACTACAAGAGCAGCTATCTCCATTCCTACAAAATCCTCAGCCATTAATTCTACCTCTCGCTATAACATCCTGAATAATCATTTAATATTTATCTTTCTGCCGATTTTCCTGCCGAGCTTAAGCAGAGTGGTTGTACCGCGGACATAAAAAGGTGCACTTTTTCCAGTAATCTTTGCTTTTTTCAGTGCCTTCAAAACTTCTTTTGGGGTTTCAATATCAAAATCCGGGAGTTCTGTATAGGTTCCGCCAAATTCAGATAAAAAATGCGAGTCAGAACCCGCAGCACCCGGCTTATCCAGGTTACGTGCCGTTTCCGCAGCAAGTTCATTGAATGCACGGATGCATCTCCCGTTAAAAACCTCTATTATGTCAGCCAGATGCGCATACCCCTCATCGCATCCATGGCGGGTTTTATCATACATGTGCGGAATATAAACAAGCCCGCCCTGCTCTCTTATCCGGTCAGCGGTCTCTTCAAAGGAAAGACGGGAAGCTATTTCTTCCGTAAGGAATAAACCGATAACATCACCTGCCGTTGCCCTGATTTCCTCGCCCGGAATAAAAACAGCCGATTTCATCTTTTTCCAGGATTCAACAGTGTTATGGTCTGTTATGGCAGGGATTATCCCAAGTTCCTTTGCCTTTTCAGCAAGTTCTGCAGGTTTTATGTTTGAATCAAGAGAACTGTTTGTGTGGACGTGAAAATCTATTTTCATCATAGGATTGCCCCTTCGCTCTCAAGGGCAGGAACCAGTTTTTTGGCTATTTCCTCGGAAGGTTCCTTCTCAGCATCCTTTATGAGTATCCTCCCGCTCGCATAGATGCTTACCCCCTTTTCATCTATTTTTGTCATAATCACCACGGGTGTTTCAGCCAGTACCTCCCCCTTTATTTTCGGAACTGCGGCTTTTGCTTTTTCAAGGTCTATCCTCTTTTTGCTTTTGAATTTGATTTCATGTGCATCAACTGATGTGCATGATTCGTCAATCGAGTATTCCATTTTTCCACCTATTCAGCTTTGGGTATTTTAGTGAAGGCCTTTTCTCTTTCTTTGCCTCTCTTTTTTTCCTCCTTGGGAGGCCTTTGGAGAATTGACAATTTTTTAAGTAATGAAAATTTGTCCGTCATATGCTTATCAATCGCTTTTTCCCTGTAAGAGGATATGCTTGCTATAAGCAGGAATGCAAGTGATATTCCTACAAATGATAAGAATATCGTGAAAAGCTTGCCTTCATCCGTTTTTGGCACGAAATCCCCGTATCCTATGGTTGTTATACTGGCAGTAATGAAATAGGCGGCATCGAGATACCCCCAACCCTCGAACTTATGATAGAAGAACATACTGATTGCGTATAGTGCAAGTATCAAAATTACAGTCATCGCTATATTTCTTGTCGTGTGTCCTTCGTATGGCATATTTTATTTTTCTCTCAAATAGGTTAAAAAACCTTGTATCCGTTTTTCTAACATGAGTATTTCCATTGAATGTCTTGGTGCATCCAGAGAAGTTGGAAGAAGCGCATTCCTTTTACGGACCGACAGGCAGATTCTCCTTGATTATGGAGTAAAGATATTCGACAAGAGCGGAATGCCACAGTTCCCTACGGAAAACATCAGCCCGGACATCGCGATAATATCCCATGCGCATCTCGACCACAGCGGTTTTGTTCCTGCACTTTACAAACATTCAAGGATAAATTGGTTCTCACCCCCACCAACGGAGGAAATATGCGAACTGCTCTGGAGGGACTCGATGAAAATAATGGAAAAGCGGCTTCCATACGGCCTGAAACACTTCAACAGGGCAACAAAGAACTTCCGCCCCATACCCTATAATCATTCATTTCATTCCGGAGAAACCGAAATAACGTTTACAGATGCCGGTCATATATCCGGAGCTGCAATAACAACTTTGGACTATGCAGGAAAGAGAGTATGCTATACCGGTGATTTCAAAATGGGTGAAACGCAGATGCATAGTGGAGCAAAACCGGTTAAGGACGTTGATATGCTGATAATTGAAAGCACATATGCAGCCAGGGAGCATCCGCCCAGAAAGAAACTTGAAATGCAATTAATAGATGAAATACGCGAAACGGTGGAGAACGGGGGTACAACATTGCTGCCTGCATTTTCTCTCGGAAGGACGCAGGAACTGATAGCCGTTGTCCGCAAATACGATAAGAACGTTCCTGTTTTTGTTGACGGGATGGGAAAAGAACTTACAAGGATGTACCTTAACCATCCGCAGTACATAAAAGACCCGAAATCATTCAGGAAAGCGGTAAACTCTGTTACAATGGTGCGTTCAATCCCGGAAAAGAAAAGAGCATCACGGACTCCCGGAGTTATAATAACGAGTGCGGGCATGATGTCCGGAGGTCCTGTTCTGAATTATCTTTTCAATGTCAACAGCAAATCCAAGGTTATATTTACCGGATACAGCATAGAGGGAACAAACGGCTGGAAACTTCTGAATGAGGGGTATATAACAAAGGATGAGCATGACCTGGCCGTTGACCTTCCGGTTGAATATCTTGACTTTAGTGCACATGCTGGCAGGAGTGACATTCTCAAGTTCATAAAAGAGGCAAACCCCGGAAAAATCGTTCTTGTGCATGGAGATACTCCTGAGGTCTTTGCGGAAGAACTCAGGGCACAGTTTGGTTATGATGTAATTGCGCCTTTCTTAGGTGATAGAATTGAAATCTGAATTTTTTATCGAAACGAAAAAGCAGGTGGAAATTGTTGATATAACAAGTGAGGTCGAAAAGCGAACTGGTGATGTGAAAGCATGCGTTGTTTATGTTCCTCACGCAACCGCTGCTCTTATTGTGAATGAATTTGAACCGAACATAAAATCCGATTATGAGGAATTTTTTTCAAGAATTGCAAAAGGAAACTGGAAACACAACAAAATAGACAATAATGCAGAAGCCCATTTGCTAAGCGCACTAATTTCCCCATCAATAGTTCTTCCTGTAAAAAACGGCAGGCTGGAACTTGGAACATGGCAGAGTATAATGCTGGTTGAACTGGACGGACCAAGAAAAAGAAGAATTTTTGTTACAACATTTTGATAGTTATTTTCGATATAGGATAAGAGAGATGAGTTCTTTTCTTCGCATATGCTTTGAAGAATTCCACGAGTGCCTTTTCCGCACTTTTCGGTTTTCTTTTTTCCACTGCAACCATTTTCCCCTTTCTTTTTATTATTACTGCTTTTCTGTGCCCTTTCCTGAATTTTTCAACATGTTTTTTCATGCTTGCAGGAGGTCCATTATATTCT
>DAOVFD010000096.1 GCA_030668565.1 Microcaldota archaeon | reverse complement strand
ATATTTAAAAAAGCAAAGAGAAAAGGGAGGAACAAAATGAGACAAACCATAATAAGATTTGCAGGAGGATTCTGTTTAATAGTATTTATTGCACTGCCATTTTTTTCAAGTACTGAACTGTCCCCTGAAGAAGCAGTTTCGTATATTGAAACCGAACTATCCAAAAAAGGACTTAAAAACCTTAAAGTTACTTATGAAGATATTATAACCCATTTTCCGCAGGTTGAAAACGTAGTTTTCTCGAATTATTGATCTGCTAAGTACTTAGTATGATTGAATTTAATTTAGTTGACCAATTCACAGTATTTCATATTTATCACAAGTAATCTCTTTGCCGGCGGCTTTTTTTGATTACAGCCTTTGCATACTCACCTATAAGTTCATTAAGAATACCTTCCAGTTCTTTGATCTGTCTACGCTTTTTCTGAAATTCTCTATAGTTTTCCGTAAGCTCCTTTATCCAGTCGATGTCCTCTTCGGGTATGGCTTTTGTCTTCGATCGGCCATTCTCCGACCAAGTAATACGCCTGAACAGATGGCCTCCTCCCTTTTTGTAGCACCAGCAGTTGGGTTTTCCGCACTTGCAGTACACTTCTTTATACGCTCCGGGAAGCATTGAACGAAAAGCTATAATCTGTTTGAGAATCCGGCTTCTTTGTTTCTCTAGCTTTTTTATACGATCAAGGCTTGACATCTTAACTTTATAGTATATAATAGAAGTTAAGATGTCAAGCACAAAAGATGAAAGTCTAACAAGATTTACCGTTGCCGGAATCCCCTTGATCACTTCCGTATCACTCAGGTTGTGTTTGAAGGATATCTTGTCAGCTTATCTTCCTCCTGTCTATGGAAATGAATCCATTCCTGTTGTTGATACTTTGATTCTGCTTATGTGCAACATTACCCTGGGTAGACAACCCCTCTATGAGCTGGGGCAGTGGGCCCGGAGTATCGACCCAAACTGTTTTGGGTTATCGGGTAAAAATCTCAGGATATTCAACGATGATCGTTTTGCACGAGCACTGGATAAGCTCTATCTTGCCGACCGTGCTTCTCTGATGACTGAAATTGTTGTGAAAATGATAGAAGAGGTGGATCTTGAGCTTAGCCGGATACACAACGATTCAACAACCGTAAAGGCTTATGGGAAAATACCTGGTAAGACTATTACTGGTTTAGAGTTGGCACGGGGTAATAGCAAAGACCACCACCCCGATTTAAAGCAGTTGGTTTTCAGTTTGAGTATTTCTTCTGATGGGGCTGTTCCGGTACACTACAAAACATATTCTGGGAACCGTACAGATGATACCATGCATATTGAAACATGGACTACAGTGAGCAAAATAACCCGCAAACATGACTTCATCTACGTGGCAGACTGTAAGGTGTGTACCTCAAATCAACTGGGCTATATCGTGGGTAAAGACGGCCGTGTTATTACTACAGTGCCAAATACGTGGAAAGAAGCAATGACATTCAAAGAAGAGCTTCGTTTAGAGAAAAAGGGGGAAAAGCGCATATGGAGAAGAAAGATACCAGGGGGCTGGGGTGAAGTGGAATACTACTCGCTATTTTGCGGGGATTACAGCACGGAAAAAGCAGGCTACCGGATCTATTGGTACCACTCAAGCGAAAAGAGAAAGAATGATGCTCTGAGCAGGGAGCAAAAGTTACAAAAGGCAGAAAGCAATCTCTTGAATCTGTTGCCCAAGCTGAACAAGAAAAAGCTGAAAATGAGAGAAGAGATCGAGAAACGAACAGAAGAAATCCTGAAGAAGTACAAAGTAAAGGAGTTCCTCAAGACCTCACTCACTGAAGTAAGACAATCATATAGGGTGCAGATAGGCAGGGGTAGGCCGGGACCGAAGACGAAATACAAGACCTGTGTTGAAATGGTTTATTCTCTTGTCTGGGAGAGAAACAAGGAAGCGCTGAAACGAGAAAAAAATGTTGACGGCATTTTCCCCCTGCTTACCACAGATGACTCATTATCAGCGAAGGAAGTTCTGCGTGCCTATAAATATCAACCCCGGTTAGAGAAACGCTTCACCCAATTCAAGAGCGTTCATGAAGCAGCTCCACTGCTGTTCAAAAAGATAGAACGAGTGGAGGGGATAATGTTTGTGTTTTTTCTCTCCTTAATGATTCAAGCCATAATCGAGAGAGAAGTACGCTTGAAAATGAAGGAATGGGGAATCAAGACCTTATCTATCTATCCAGAATCCAGAGATGCTTATCATCCAACCACCTCAAAGATCTTAGATGCCTTTGACGGCATTTCCTCTTATCAGGTAAGAATGGGCCAAAAGACTAAGGAATTCCGAGATTCCTTGACCAAAACACAGGAACAAATTTTAAACCTGCTGGGGATCAGCTCAGATTACTATTGGGGACGGTCTGCCGTAGTGGGTGAAAAATCAAAAAAAACGTGATTTCAACTTGCGGAAAATGGGTTACAATTGATTGATAAATTTAGCTTTGGTGTGAGCCCAGAAAAAATGGGGGCAACAGAACCTTTACTCTATTGGAGTGCATCACATGATAATATCTATGTGGCAAATGAAGAGAGAGGATATGAGATTTGGGTGTTAGATTTTAAAGGGAAGCTGATACGTAAAATACAGAAAGAATATAGAAAAATACCTGTTTCTGAAAACTACAAAAAGAAGACATTACATTCCTTTCCAGAGTATATGAGAGAGAAAATGAAAGATGTGCTATATTTTCCTGCATTCCATCCTCCTATTCAATCCATAGTTGCTGGAGATGATGGAGTACTATTGGTGTCAACTTTTGAAGAAGGAAAGAATCCTGGAGAATTCATGTTTGATATTTTCAATGAAGAAGGTGTTTTTATTGGAAGAAAAAGTTTAAATGTTTGGGTTTGGGAAGGTCATCTATGGGCACAGATTAAAGCCGATAAATTATACTGTCTTAAAGAGAAAGATTCCGGTTATAAAGAGCTGGTTGTATACAATATAAAATGGGAATAAAGGCATGAGACGATGGTAAGTCTAATCCCCTAAAGCCCCGGCTTCCGTGGATTGAAATAGAAGCTGATTAATATTAGCATAATAATAAGCAGACAAAATGAAAAACAAAACTAAAGCTGTTTCCATAATTGTATTTCTTTCGGTATTCATGATGTTCGTTTCCTGTATAAAACAAAAGGCTGAATGGAAAGGGACAATAGAAGAAGTGAATGGAGTAACATTTGTTAAGAATCCGAAGGAGCCGATGTATGGGGAAGATGTTTGTAGTTTGGAAGAGGAGCTATCTATAGGAGAAAAAGAAGGAAGAGAGGAATATATGTTTTCACAAATAATTGATGTGGGAGTTGATGATGAGGAAAATATATATATCTGTGATTTCAAGGAAGCTCATATTAGGGTGTTTAAAAAAAGCGGTGAATACTTAAGAACTATAGGAAAAAGAGGTCAAGGTCCTGGGGAAATACAACGCCCCCAAAATATATATATTACACCTAAGAATGAAATCCTCGTCAATGACCGGGGGGCTCGATTTCTTCATTATTTCACGTTAAGTGGGGAATATATAAGGTCTGTGCGACAAACCAAATTGTTGTCTTTTATAAGACCAAAGGTTGATTCTCAAAATAATATAGTTGCGAGGACCATTGTTGTGGGTACGGATAGG
>DAOVFD010000036.1 GCA_030668565.1 Microcaldota archaeon | reverse complement strand
CATTAACTCCTGGTATCAACAGAGTAGATGCATGTTCAATTTGCAAGATTGAAGTTATTGAAATTAATATGAAATATGCTAGATATATGACTATCATTGAGAATAACATAAATGTAATACCAAAGACAAAGGAAATGGTTGCCGCTTCCTTTATATCACTCCTGTTTCTCCAAAAATAGAATGCAATCGGGATTCCGTATCTTAATAAAGCAGTAAACAATACGAACTCATAAAAAGACATAAATGTGGCAGTTGCAATGAATGTAATTAAGTATACGATCAAACCAATAACAAACATCAATCCGAAATCTTTCCAATTAATGTTCATATCTTCACTTCACCGCAAAATTTTATAATCTTTTATCTTTTCTAAAAGAGTATTGGAAATTCTAAGAAGATTTTAACTATCCGGAAATCATTTTCATGATCCCGTCGATATCACTGTCTGACAGGGCAACCGGCTCTGACATTCCGATTAAGTGTGCTTCCTCGAATCTGGTCATTGGTTTTGGAAGTTTCTGCAATTTGAATATCAATTTATCAATCAAGTCAATTCCTGTTTTGCGTATCCGGGAATATGTGTAAGCAGGTATCTCAATCATCGCGATACTCTCGATATTTTTTGAAAGGATTTCAAGCAGTATCGGGTATTCTTCTGTTATTTTTTTCAAATTGAGTTCTGCAAAGCATCCCACAATCGCTTGGTGTCTCTTGTCACTTTTATCAACTTCCCGCAATCCTTTTCTTATTGGAACCTCGTATTCTCCTACAAGGTCTCGCAAAATCAGTACTCGTGTATCCGGTAGTCTGTAGAAATAAGATGCCATCTGAAAACTGCTGCCCTCCCTGTAATCTTTGTCAAGAGCGTGGAATTCAAGGACAGTTGAATCAGGATAACGTTCAATCATGCGGCTGAGCCTCTGCAATCTTATCCATGCATCTTCAAGCCTGAACAGCCTTTCCAACAGTCCTTTTTCATTCCAGGAAACCCTATTGTTCCTGAGTTTCTCCGCGTTAATCGCAATCCGGACGTCCATGTCTTCTATTACTTCCCTGAAAACTTCTTTTTTGTCTTTCCTTAACCTTTCCGAAAGTTTCCTCATAAGAGGACTAATTGCAAGCGTCTCACTTGTATGCGGAGCAAATAGTACGACTTTGTCGGATTTTTTCAATCTGACGTCTTTTCGGGTAACGTCTCTGAATTTAAGGATTTTTCTTTGGTTGAACATACTGTATACTATGGTAGAAAGCATTTATATGTGTTTCTAATCAGGATTTTTCTTTGTTATCCAGTTCTTTTTCTTGAAATGGTAAATAATCAGAGGTATTGCAACAACTGCAATCATTCCGAGCATCAGGAATCCCTCATAAAATTCAAGGCTTCCGGTATGTTCTTGGGTTGGAGGGAAGAAACCGATGAAGATAACAAGGAGAGAAGTCAGAAGACCAAGACCTGCAACCAGCCACACACCAACTTTTCCAAATGGAATTGTAAAACTGGGTTTAACATTTGGCTGTGAATGTTTGAGTTTTATGGCTGCAGCAAACATTAAGACGTACATTATCATGTAAAATTGAGCAGTCATGGCCGTTAGAATCCAGAAAGAAGCGCTGACATCAGGCATCAATATGAAAACAGAACTAAGCATTGTTACAATAATTCCCTGAATTATAAGAATCGTTGTCGGCCTGTTGTGTTCGTTTACCTTTTGGAATATGGGAGGTAAGCAACCTTTCCGGGCAGCTCTCAGAATTCCTTTGCTTGGTCCGGCTATCCAGGTATTTACCTGTGCCAGCACTCCACCCACAATAAAGAGCATGACTATCGGAAGCAACCATATCAGATTATATGATGATAAAAGTGTGGAAAATGCCTCCATTACCCCCGCAACAAGACTGATGTTAGCCGAGGGTACAACTGCGGCAATTGCAAGACTGCCGAATACGAATGAAATAAGAGCAATAATTGCTGCCAGAAAAATAGCCTTTGGATAATTTTTTTTCGGATCTTTTACTTCATTGATGTGTGATGCTGTCATCTCTATTCCGGCAAACAGAAGAATCCCTCCGAGTGCAAGGGCAATATTGTTAAAATTGCTCAGGTCAGGAATCAAAACATCCAGTGAAAAGCTGGTTTCAGGAGTATTGCCTGCCATGAGCCATAAGGCTGCAAGAAGAATAAGAACTGCGCCGGGCAGAAGCGTTCCGAAAAACGCTCCCAAAGAACTTACGCGGCTGGATAATTTCATACCACGGAAATTCAGGATTGTTGAACCCCAGTAAATAACAAGAATTGTTGCGAGAATAAATACGCTGTTGTTTGCGAGTTCAGGACTGAATGCAAAAGCCAGTGTTGCAGCAGCAAACGAGAGAATAGTCATGTATAAAGCAAGGCTTTGAATCCATTGCAGCCATATTGCAAGAAAACCGAATTTCTGGCCGAATGCCTCGGTTACCCAAACATATACTCCACCGGTTGACCAGCCGGTTGCAAGAAATGCTGCAATCAACGCCGTGGGTATGAAGAACAATACTGCCCCAATTGCGTAAAAGAAAATAGAAGAAAAGCCATATACTGCATTGGAAGTAAGACCGCTCAGGCTGAATAGTGCTGCAACTGTCATCAAAGCAAGGGTAATAACTCCTATAGAACGTGCAGATGTTTTTTTCATAAAATCAAATCAGCAGATGTGATGATGTTTCTCTCCTTTCTTTTTCTTGGGCTTCGGCTTCTTCTTGCTGAGGAAATCGCATGCTTCCATTATGTCATTGAATACTGCATCTGCCATTTCCCTGCTGAAATTCTCCCTTGCAACGATACGGAATACTTCAATCTTCTGGGCATTCGGCGGAAGCGTATATGCAGGAGTTATCCATCCTTTTTCTCGAAGTTTTGCAGCAAGCTCGAATACATTATAGCGCTGCTTTCCTTTTAATTTCACAGCAAGAACAGGAAGAATATGATGAGCGCTTACTACTTCGAATTTCTTTGAATCAACAAGCTTTTTCATCAAATACGTTCCGTTATCCATTGTATTCTTCATGATTTTAGCATATCCTTTTCTTCCAAGACGGAGCAGATTGTAATATTGTGCAACAACCATGCTTGTTCCTTTGGAGAAATTCAATGTATAAGTAGGCATTACTCCTCCAAGATAATTCACCTGGAATACAAGGTCATCAGGCAGTACGGATTTGTCTTTCAGCACAAGCCAGCCGACTCCTGGATAAACAAGACCGTATTTATGGCCTGAAGCATTAATTGACTTCACCTGCTCAAGGCGGAAATCCCACTTGATTCTGGGTGCAGTGAAAGGAAGCACGAATGCACCGCTTGCACCGTCTATATGGATAGGAATGTCCCAGCCTTTTGTTCTTTTTACTTTGACCAGAAGCTTGTTGATGTCTTCTATCGGGTCCATCTGGCCGGTATATGTTGTCCCCAAAACACCTACAACACAAATGGTGTTTTCATCTATTCTTCTCTCAACATCTTTTACAGTAATGACATATTTTCCCGGCTGCATAGGAACAAGGCGCATTTCAACATCGAAATATCTTGCGAATTTCTCCCATACTGTATGAACGTCCGCACCCATGACTATGTTGGGCTTGTCAGTCTTCTTGCCCTTTTTCTTCATCCTGTTTTTCCAGGTCCATTTGTGGGCAAGGGCTCCGAGCATAACACCTTCTGAAGAACCGACAGTGCTTACTCCAGTGGGGTCTGCATTCTTAGGTACATTGAACAGGTCTGCAAGCATTTTCACGCATCTCTGCTCAATCTCAGCCGTTTTCGGATATTCGTCATGGTCTATGAAATTCTTGTTGCGCGTTTCTTCAATAAGCTTGTCAGCATGAGGCTCCATCCAGGTTGTTACGAATGTTGCCAGATTCAATGCAGGATTGCCGTCAAGTTGCAATTCATCCTTTATGAGCTGGTATGCCGCATCAGCAGGCATTCCATTCTCAGGCATTTTATCCTTTGGTACAGGTTTGTCGAAATACCTCAATCCGTACGTGCTTCCTTCCCAATTCTGCTTTTTTTCTTTCTTTTTTACCATTTTATCTCCTCTTTTTCTTTGCGGACATCTTGGGCTTCTTCATGGGCTTTGATGTGCCCGACTTCTTCCAGCTTGGCTTGCGCATATGGTGAATCACAAACGGAATACCGGCCATTACTATTATTCCCACGACTAAGAATCCGTCATAGAAAACCTCATTCCCGATAGTAACCTGCGCCGGCGGAAGGAATCCGAGCACTATTCCGAAAAGTGCGGCAAGCAGACCGACACCTGCGACTATCCACATTCCGAGTTTACCTCCCGGAACGCTGTATGGACGCTTGACATTGGGCTGGGAATATTTCAATTTAATTGCAGCCAGGAACAGCATACCATACATTATCAGGTAGAGTTGTGCTGTAAGCGCAGTAAGTATCCAGTACGAACTGCTTACTGTAGGCATAAGCAGGAATGTGAGTGCGAGAATAGTAACTATGCCTCCTTGCACAAGCAAAATATTTACCTGCACTCCGTTCTTATTCACCTTCTGGAAGAACGGCGGAAGTGAACCTTGTTGTGCAACTGCAAGAATACCTTTGCTCGGTCCTGCAATCCACGTAACTACTCCACCCAATGCTCCAAGCACTATAAGGAATGCAAGAAGTGGTATTGCCCATTCAATGCCGTATGCCTTGAAGAAATCGGTGAAAGCCTGCATAACACCTGCTACAAGGCTTATATCCGAAGAAGGAACCACAATTGCAATTGCAAGCGCCCCGAGTATGAAAATTCCGAGGATTATTACAGTTGAAAGAAGTATTGCTTTCGGATAGTCCTTCTGCGGGTTCTTGACTTCCTGCGCATGAACAGCAGACATTTCCATACCTGCAACAGCAAGAAGCATACCTGCAACGAGAACTATATTACTGAGGTTGCTCATGTCAGGTATTAAATTGTCCCATGTGAATTCTATCTGGGTCGTGCCTCCGCCAAGCATCCATAATATACCGAGAATAATTATTATTGCTCCGGGAATTATCGTTCCTGCCATAACACAGAAACTGCTTACCCACCCTGAGGTTTTCATTCCTCTGAAATTAATGAGTGTTGCGGCCCAGTAAACAACAAGTATCACGCCTACCATGTAAAGAGGATTCTGTGCAAGCTCGGGCGTTATTATGAACGCCAAAGTTGCAGCCGTAAAGGATAGAACAGTCGGATACCAGATAACGTTCTGTATCCACTGGAGCCAGATTGCAAGGAATCCGAATTTCTCTCCGAACGCTTCCTTCACCCATACGTATACTCCTCCCCTTCTTGGCCAGCCGGTTGCCAGCTCTGCCGAAACCAGGGCAGTGGGTATGAGGAAAAAGAGTCCGATAAGCACCAGGAAAAACACTGCTGAAAACCCGAGTTCTGCCATCGTAGGTAAAGACCTGAGGCTTGCAATCGCCGCAACGTTAATCATAGCCAGAGCAAAAATTCCGAGAACCCTTGCAGGATGTTTTGTTATTGACATGAAAGGAGAAAACTCTTGACATTTTAAAGCTTTTCTGAAAAACAGAGTTTACAAATAATAAAAAACAAAAGATATTGATATTCCAATTTTCCTAAAATTAGATTAAACTATTTTTAGTATCTTGGTCTTTTCGGTCTGTAACAGTTCCTGCAATAGACCGGTCTTCCTTCTGTAGGCTGAAACGGTACCTGGCAAGGCTGTCCGCACTTTGCACAAACTGCATCGTACATCTTCCTATCAGACCTTTCGCCTTCATATTCATCCATTCTATATTCACCTATTTTATACTCCATGTTAATCAAGCAAAACTCGATTCCATGGGTCTACTGATTATCATTTGGGTTACCGCAGTATTTAAACCTATGTATTTACAGTCCAGCCTCTTTTCTAAGGGTTTCAGCCATATCCGTTTTCTCCCAAGTGAAGTCAGGGTCTTCTCTCCCGAAATGACCGTATGCAGCCGTTTTTCTGTAGATGGGCCTCAATAAATCAAGCTTTTTTATCATGTCTGCAGGCTTGAAAGAGAAATTCTTGAGCACAAGCTCCTCTATTTTCTCCACAGGGATTTTGTTTGTTCCCCTGGTATCTATGAATACTGAAAGCGGCTTCGAAACACCTATTACAAATGCGATTTGTATTTCGCACTGGTCTGCAAGTCCGGCAGCAACTATGTTCTTCGCAACATATCTTGCCATATAAGCCCCTGACCTGTCAACCTTCGACGGATCTTTGCCAGAGCAGCACCCCCCTCCGTGATGGCCTCTTCCTCCATATGTATCAACGATTATCTTTCTTCCGGTAACTCCAGAATCCGCACCCGGCCCGCCTATAACGAACTTACCGGTTCCGTTAACATGGACTATTGTATTTTCATCAAACCATTTTCCGCAAACCGGCTTTATCACATGTTCCGTTATGTCTTTCCTTATCTGTTCAAGAGTTACATCAGGGTCGTGCTGAGTTGCCAGAACCACCGTATGCGCTCTTTTTGGCTTATAATCCACGTATTCAACAGTAACCTGTGTTTTACCGTCAGGTCTGAGGTATTTCAGTGTTTTGTTTTTTCTGACTTCTGTAAGTTTCATTGCCATCTCATGCGCAAGCTGTATGGGCAATGGCATGAACTGCGGAGTTTCATTGGTTGCAAATCCGAACATTATGCCCTGGTCTCCTGCTCCCTGCTCCTTTCCTTCATTAGTATTAACACCCTGCGCAATATCAGGGGACTGCTCATGGATTGAAACTAGGGTTCCGCATGAATGACAATCGAACAGGTATGCGGGTGAAGTATATCCTATGTCCTTTATTACATCGCGGGCAATCTGTGAGACGTTGACATAGCCTTTTGTGGTAACCTCGCCCATTACCATAATAAGTCCTGTAGTAACGGCTGTTTCGACAGCAACTCTTGAATTTGTATCCTGCTTGAGCATCTCATCCAGAACAGCATCGCTTATCTGGTCGCATATCTTGTCTGGATGTCCTTCTGTAACGGATTCTGATGAAAACAGATAATTTTTTGTAGACATTTTTTCTTCCACCTCAAATATATGTTTGTAAGGTATTTTTTAAAAGCTTTTACTGTGATTAGTTGGCAGGTGATAACTATGGCGGATGATGAAGAGATAATTACAGAATATAAGGGTCCAGATAAAGAGGAACCGAAATGGGAGGAGGAAAAACCGGATATTAAAAAGGGCCAGGATGTCCCTGGGGCAGAAGTAGACAAGCTCACAAATCTTATATGGGCTTTCAGAAGCACGATAGAAAAACTTGACGAACTGATAAATGCGTTGAAAAGTTCGGTTTCTGAAGAGGAAAAGGCAGAAGTTGAAGAGCAGATTGTAGATGCCAGAGAGAGGATGGTGAATGCCAAGAAGAAACTGGATGGTTACAGGCTGGAATTGAGCAATTCCGCACCACAGCCAGGAGAACTTGAAAGGTCTCTGAGAGAACAGTTTGATATAGCAATGGCAGATACTGAAGAAATATTAAAAAGAAGGAAATGATTATGGAAGGAAAAAAGATCCTGATATGTCCGAATTGTAAAAATCCGATGTCTACAGAACATGATATTGACGACCCCACCATAGAGCCGCCGGATGCAGGAACACAGATAAAATGCCCTGTCTGCGGCTATGAAGGTTTCCCTGAAGAAATAACTGAAGAGGAATACAAAAAAATGAAGGAAGAGTGAATATGAAAACGCTGGAAGCAATTGAAAAAAGGCATTCGGTAAGGGATTACTTTGAGAATGAACAGACGGCTATCGCTTTTCCTTGCTACGTGAAGCAGGTTTGAATTGCTGAATAGGTTTTGGATCTCCGAAAGCACGAGATACGCTTTTATCAGCAGACATTCCCGCTTCCGCTTTTCCATTAAGTTTTTCTATCGCTTTGAGCATTGTATCCTTTATCGTAATATTCTCAGGATTTTTCGATAACCTTTCAAGTTCATGCAGCAGCACTCCCTTATTGCACGGGTCCTCCACTTTACCAAGTGTGTTTGCAATCTCCCGGCGTATACGGAGGTCCTCTTTCGAATCAAGCATAATAAGAAGTTCACCCACATAATCGCTAGCTTCTGTCTGCCCGAGTCCCACTACTCCGGCGTATCTGGTCGCACTGTTTTCATCCTTAATCATCAATCCGAATGCCTTTATCAGAACAGAATCGTTGGCATCGCATATCCTCACCAGCGACCTTGCCAGCTCCCCGCAGATATCTGGGTTTTTTTCTTCAAAAATCATTGTCATGAAATTTTCTTCGAGCTTTGTCATATTCTGGTCGCCAGCTGCCTTTATTGCAATGCACTTCTCAAACCAGGGCAGCTCAGGATTGTTTATTTTTTCCATTATATCCTTTTCACTAAATGCCATAGTTATATATTGTGATAGAAGGGTTTAAAAAGTGTTTTTTACCAATAATAGCTATGAGAAGGAGGGAGATGGGTCGGGAGCCCTGGAGAAAAAGAGCAACGCAAGCTATCGCTAAGGTTGCTTTTTACACCTCATTTACTTTACTAACTTCCTGTGCACCGGCCTACATGCCCTCCTACCAGATGCAGCAATATCCGAATTTAAGCGAAAAAACACTTGTTGTCAAGAAAAAAAGCAGTGAAGATTCATTCATAGAAATGCTCAAGGAAAAAGAAGCGACGAATATTATCTGTTCAAAAGGTTATATCAACGGCAATGTAGTCAGCGTTGTAACAGCGGATTTCATGAGCTATGTTTACCTTTTCAGGGACGGAAAGTACGTCGGGAAGCTTAAGATAAAACATGATGAAGGAAAACCACAGGTGCATCCTTTTGCCAAAATAGTTTATACGAAAAATGCTTTCGGTGTTTTCCTTGTTGCGGATAATATGGAATTCAACGGAAAAAGAGTTGCCCAACTGATGCTCCTGAAAAAAGGAGGCGAAGTAACCTATATGAATATTTCACTTGAGGACATGATAAAGAAGCATGGCGGGGTATACGATCCCTATATTGGAGGAGAGAAT
The DNA here is from genome assembly GCA_030668565.1 of Microcaldota archaeon. Lineage (GTDB taxonomy): Archaea > Micrarchaeota > Micrarchaeia > Anstonellales > Bilamarchaeaceae > JAVZJR01. The sequence goes on along the minus strand of DAOVFD010000036.1, from coordinate 135 downwards.
CTCGAGACTGGCGTGTTTTTTGCAGGAAGAATGAACACTGGGGAAACGTGGCTTTCAGTATATAAAATAACTCTCAATGATGAAGGAAAGCTGATTCAGGAAAAGGTTCCCAGGGCCGAAGCCGCCGGATGCTCT